>NZ_AP027060.1 GCF_030295325.1 Haliovirga abyssi
TTGGGGGATAAAGAAACAAAAAAAGAGGTATTTGAATTAAATGATTTTGGTGAATTTAAAAATGATCTATTTGGAGGAGTTCTTACAAAAGAAACAAAGCCTAATAAATTAAAAACAGAAAAAATTCAAATAGAAAATACAGGTAATTTTTTAGAAGTAAAAGATGGTATAGTTAATATTCCGTTAGAGTTAATAGTCTTTCCTTTTTTTACAACTAGAAAAAGTGATAGAGAAGTTAATTTTGAATATCAGTTTAAGGATATGGGACTTACTATGTATTCTAATTTAATTGGGGCAAAAATAGAAGGGAAAAATATACTTCAGCCTGGTAGCTTTGAAAAAAAAGTTTTTGATTTTATATTAACAAAATTTGAAGATGATTTTGCAAATGGAGAATATAAAGATTTTATTCAATTTGATATAAGATATTTTATCGTTGATTTTTTAGGAAATAAAATGAATGATAGATATTATTCTAAAATAGAGGAAGCTTTAAGGAATATGAAATATACAACTTATTCTTTTGGAGTTAAAAATAGGAAAAAAGCAGGGAATTTTTCTTTTGAGAGTAAATCATTTAATTTACTTAATTATGAAAAAGTTAGAAATGGAAAAAAGATATTTTATAAAGTTTATTTAGATAGGAATATTACAAATAAAATAAGTGAAAAAAGATATGTTAAATTTAAAATGGAAGAATTAAGTTTATTAGAAAAAAAGGATGCTGTTGCATTAAGATTGTATCAATATATTAGTATGAAACGATTTAGTGCTAATGAAGGGGAATATAGAATAGAATTGCTTGCTGCAGTTGTGCCGCTAAAGACTTTTATAACTCAAAAAAAAATAAATAAAAAAGGTGAAGAAAAAATATATAGAGTTAGTAAAATAAAACAAGTTTTAAAAAGAATTTCTAAGTCTTTTGATATTTTAGTGAAATTTGGATATTTAGAAAAATATAAAGTTATAGAGATTAAAGAAGAAAAAAGCTATAAAATATTTTTTACTTTTGGTAATTCTGGATTTCATGTTTCTGATTATATACAAAAAAGTTCAAAAACATTAATAAAAGATAGAAATAAATTATATGTTGCTATAGAAAAGGCTAAAAAAAATATATTTTTTAGTAAAAAATATAACAAAAGAGTCGAAAATAAAATGGTTAAAGTAGCAGATATTTATGGTGAAAAGGTAGCAATAGAAGTTTTAAGTAATATATATAAAGGATTGAAATCAGATATTAGAACATCATTATTGAGATATATAGATAAAGTGTTAAAAGAGTTAGTAGAAGATAAAAATTTCTTAAACGAGAATAAAGGTATGAAAACTGTAAGCAATAAAAAAGTTTTCTCAAATGAGAGTATAGATGTAATAAGAGAATCTAATGGTGAATATAATAAAAAAAGAAAAAAAGAAAAGAAAATAGATAAAAAAGATGAAGTTTCAGAAGAAATATATTATATATTTTATAATAAATTACCAGAAGATGAAAAATTAAAAATAGATAAAGCGGCAGAGAAATTATGGTTAGAAGAAGAAGGAATGAACGAAAAAGTATTAGAATTATTTAGAAAAAATAAAATAGTATATACTGATATGATAAAAAAATACACAGTAGCAGCTATAAAAGTTGTATATAGTTTTAATTAATAATATGATTGACTCACAAAAAGGTATTTAGTTTTCTTACACTACTATAAGTTTTTCAGAGTTTTTTGAATGTAATCTGTATTCTCATTTTAGAAATTTATTTTTTAGTGAACTAAATTTAATATATTTGAGATACATGGCTGCATAAAAATGCATTTTTGAGGTCTAATCATAGTATGATAATAATAGTTTTAGAAAAATTATAATAAAAAAAGAAAGGGGAGATATTGTGAAAGTAATCGCTGTTGTAAATCAAAAAGGAGGAGTAGCTAAAACAACTTCTACTCAAAATATTGGGGTAGGATTAGCTAAACTTGGTAAAAAAGTTTTATTAATTGATTTTGATCCACAAGGAAATTTAACATCTGGGTTTGGAATTGATAAAAGAGATTTAAATTATACAGTTTATGATATACTAAAAACAAGAGCATTTCCAGGACCAGAAATATCTGTAGAAAAAGTTTTATTAGAAAAAGATAATATTTCTATTTTACCTACAAATATAAAAATGTCAAAAATAAATATAGAATTAGGTGGAGTGCCAGGAAAAGATAATATATTAAAAGAAATATTAAAAGAGATATATGGATTTGATTATATACTGATTGATTGTCCTCCTAGTCTTGATACATTGACGTTTAATGCCTTAACAGCAGCAGATGCAGTATATATTCCGGTTCAAGCTGAATATTATGCACTAGAGGGAATTTCAGAGCTAATGGATACAATTGATATGGTAAAACAGAGATTAAATGAAAATTTAAAAATAGCTGGAGTTTTTGCTACAATGTTAGACAAAAGAGTTAAATTACATTTGGAGGTTATAAAAGAATTAAAAAAATTCTTTGGAGAAGTTATGTTTAAAACTTTAATTAGAAGGAATGTAAAAGTATCAGAAGCATCTTCATATGGTAAATCAATATTTGATTATGATGAAAAAAGTCACGGAGCACAAGATTATTTGAATTTATGTAAAGAGATAGTAGAAAGAGAGGTAAATTAATGGCTATAGGGAGGCTTGGGAATAATCCTTTAGAAAGGAGAAATAAAACAAGTACAGTCGTTTTAGAAAATAGAGATGTAAATGAAATAAAAAAAGAAGAGATAGTCAAGGAATTTGGGGAGTTAGCACATCTTTCTAAAATGTTAATACAGAACATAGATTTTTTAGATAATAGTTTTATTAATAGATTACATAATGATGAAAAAGAGTTAGAAATAGAAGAGTTGAAAAATAGTATACAAGAGATCGGATTATTAAATATAATATACTTGCAAGAAAAAGAAGATAGAAAATTTAGAATTATATCAGGACTTAGAAGATTAATAGCTTGTAAAGATTTATATAATGACAGTATAGATATAAAAGGTAAAAGTAGAGTTATAATTTTAAGAAAAGATACACCTGAGGAATATTTAGACAGAATATCTATTGATGAAAATACAAAAAGAAAAGATTTGACAATATTAGAGCAGTCATATAAATTTAATAAAGAAGCTGCGAAGAAAAATAAAAAAATAGATGAAATTTTGGAAAGTTATAATATAAGCAGAAAAAAATTTTATAGAATAAAAAATGCTATGAATTATCCTGAAGAATTAAAAATATTTGTAGAAGAAATAGGAGTAGAAAAAGCAGAAATAATAAATAAAATTATAAAATTAAAACCAGGAGCAGATACAAAGAATTTAATAAGCCAGTTAGTGGTGAAAAAAAGAGATGACTTAAGAATGATATTAAAAGAATTATTAAGTGGGAAAAAGAAAAAAAATGTTATTTTTGAAAAAAGCAGAAATGCTATTAAGATAAGAATAAATAAAAAGATTTCTAATGATTTGGAGATGGAATTGAAAAAATTGTTAGAAAAAATAGAAAATTATTAAAAAGTGTCGCCGCGACACTTTTTATTTTTTGGATATATATCTTATTTTCTTTTACATTTATTATCTTTAATGTATTTATGATAATTTTGTGTTTATAAGTTGTATTTTTGATAAACATTAATATTGTCGTAAAATTAGACCAACCTTCCTGAAAAGTAGTTAAAAAAATTAGAATTACCACTCTTTTAGTAATTAACCCTTAATTTCATTACATTCATTCTCTAGAATTTAAATTTATCATATGTAGAAAAATTAGTAACGAAGGCAGATGGGAATATAGAAGCAAGAATGTCGTCAAGTTATACAAAAGCAGATGGGAAAGTAAAAGATATATTTTCGAGGAATACAACAGAGACAAAAAATTTAGATATAACAGAAATAAATTAATGGATAGCGAAAGAGATGAATATAGATGGGATAGGGGATTTAAATTTATTTCATCAAGCAATGAAGATGAAATAGGAGAGATAGAATATTGGTTGAATGATATAACGCAATCCATATAGTATATCAATAAGAGAGATATTTGAAAAAGTATTATTAAGTAGTATAAAAGATTATTTGGTTGCATAAGGCAGACACCACCCACTTACACGTCGCAGTTCAGCAGTTATATCTAATACCAGAAACGTTTTTCCGTTACACTGCAAAAGTTTCTGATATAAGATATACCTACTTCCTTTGCTTGTTACAGCGGGTACCCGGTGATTGTATGGGGGTTTCTTTTTAGTGTGGATATTGGAGGATTATTAATAGTTGTTATTGTTAATATAGTTTAATTTGAAAGTTTTATCCCTGTTATCACTTCTTCATTTTCTTTTCACCGGCAAAAAGAAAACGAAGCAAAAGAAAGTGCCGTTTATAACCATCTGCAAAATGTCTTTTGGGGTAAGGATAGAGATGCAAACACTTGTTAAGCAGTAAAAATATAGGCAAGAGTATTAAGTAGGGATAATATTTTTAAATCATCTCGTGCGTGGCGTGTTTGGGGCACAGTGATTTGCCTTAGTAGGACGACTTGCAGATTAAGCGTGGATATTGGGAGAAGATAAAAGAAAATGGGGTGAGGATAAAAAGTGCAAAAAAAGTAGTTTAAGAGATAAAAATATCGTTTCAAGTTAAAAAAGTATCTGTTGAGGACGAAATAACGTCTGTTCAGGACAAAAGAGCTGTTTGACTAAAGATAATTAAGATGATAAAATAGAAAAAGTTGTCTGAATTTAGGCAATACAAAAGAAGAGATTAAAAAGTAATAAAAATTGTAAGAGAAATAAAAATAGGAGAGTGATATAGTGAGAGCATTTAAAGAGATGTTACAAAGGAATTCCAAGAAGATAATATTGATATTAATAGGAATATTAATATTATTTATATTAGGAATAATAAGTAGTGTAAGACAACCAGTAAAAAAAGCATTAAAAGAATCAAAGGTTAAAAAGAAGATATTATATATTCCCAAACAATTTATATGGCAAAAATATCCAAAAGATTTTAAAAAGGAATATAAATTCAAAGAAACAATAAAAAAGAATATAGCGAGAAAAGAGGTGATAAAGAAAAAAGATTATGAAAAAAAACATATGTTACAGATAAATTATTATGATAAAGAGGATAGGTTAATATATAGAATAGAAGATACACGAGGAATACAGCAATCAAGTTGGAGTTCGGGAAGAGGAGGAGCGTCAGAAAAGGTACGTCCATATCCCAAAGAGGAAGGGTATATATATGATGAAAAAGGCAGAATAATAAAAAAGGTATTAACCTCACCATTTTATTACAAAGGGAGCATAATAAGGAAAGCAAAAGATATAGAATCAGAGGAAAGGGAGACATATTTATTTGATGGAATTAGAACAGGAGATGTTTATTATACAGAATATAGTTATAATGAAAAAGGCGAATTAACAAGAGAATATAAATTAAAACCAATGGATTATTATGAAAAAGAGGTAATAGATTATAATATAGGGAAGAAGAAAAGAGAAAAAAAGATGATAGATTATGAAGTGCTTTCAGAGGAATGGAATAAGATATATGTAGAAATAGATAAAGAATATGATGATAAAGGAAAATTAATAAAGAAATTTGTATTGAGGAAGAATAAATTTAACGCAATAAGAAGTGAGACTAATTTTGATATAAAAAAAGGAGAAATAATAACAAGGTATTATGATGGAGATAAGATGTTTGCTACAGTAACAGAAACAATGGTTGGAAAGGATAAGGCTATTGTGAAAAGGGAGAGGGTTGGAGATGAGAGTAAAATTATTATAGTTGACTATATTGAATATATCAGCAAGGATAAATTTGATTATAAGAAATATAAAAATTATTATTCTCTTTATGATCAAAGATATGTATTAAATACTAATGATGAAATTAAATTTAAAGTGAGTTTTTTAAGAGGAAGTTATGAATATAATGATACAAGAATAGAAGGTGGAGTAGATAAAAATTCATATAAATATGAAAGTTATTTTTCTGGAGATGGAAGTGATACCTATAGTAAAGTAAGTTCAGAAATAAATAATATATTTGAAATAAAAAGATTGAATAATTTAGAAAGTGAGATATATGAATATGAAATTAACAAAGAAAAATATTTAGAAGTATTAAAAAATATTATGGTTGGAAAGTTAGAAGATAATATAAAAAAGTATTTAATTTTGAAAAAACAAACAAAATTAAAAAATGAATCGTTAAAAAATGAATTTAAAAATATAACAGGAGGTATTAAAAAATGAGTTTGAATGTCAATATGAAAAAAGTGAAATTGATAAAAGGTAAAGATAATTGGATTTATATTTCAAGAGATGGTGTGGAAGAAACAATCAAACTATTCTACGACGACGGACACTTTAATAACACTAAAATAGATGAATTACAAGAGAAAATAAGGAAGAGAAATGCATGGAATTTTGCAGATATGTTAGATGACTATATAGGAACAGAAGATTATGCACTAACATTTTTAGGAGCATTAAAAGGGACAGGTAAGATGAGTAGTTCAGAAACATTTGATGAAGTAGGTAAAAGTCTATTTTCAGAAAGTGTGAGATTAACATTGGGGACAAATTTTGAAAAGAATGCAAAAAGTGAAGATGAGTTTAAGTCGATGATAGCCTCTTTATTTGTAGATACGCATGAAATAGTGGATAAACTTGCAGCAGGAAATCCAACAGAATTAAAAAGTAAAATATTTGGAGATATGTTTGCAGTATATGCTCCTGCGTTTACAGCAGTGGTGAAGAAATGTGGAGTACAATTGGCAGATTCTTCAATTTCAGGAGTAATGGATATATTTAAGAATGGAGTAGAATATACTCTATCAGAGTTAGGTGTAAAAAATGAAACGATAATGGGAAAGAATAATGGAAAATTAGGAGAGGAAGGAATTTCTTTAGAAAATTCTGTATTGAGAAGTAGATATGAAGTATTAAAAAAAGGTGAAGTTAATATAGAATTTCCAGAAGAATATAAAAAAGCAATAGAAGATTATAATAATGAAATAAAAAAATATAATGAGAAAGTTAGAAGTTATAATAAACAAAATGGAAATAGTGGCAATAAATTAGAAGAATTAAAATTAATTGGATCTAAAAAATATACAAGTGAAGCAGTAAAAGAGATTTTGTATAAAGAAGTAATTTTAAATAGATTAAGTGCAGATGTAATGAGTGCAATGATGAGTTCAGGAGTAAGTGGTATAAAATCTGGAGAACTTCCTGCACAAATAATAGGAGTAGGAATGTTTGCAGAATCAAAACCATTTTCAGCAGGTTTAAAGATTTATTTATCAGAACATTGGGAAGAAGTAAAAGCAGGGAATTTTGATGTATCAGAACTTATGACAGAAGTCAAAAAAGCGAATATAGATTTTTTTAATGTAGTAGACAATTTTTTTGGAGCATCATCAAATTTTATAGAATGGACATATAAAGGAGAAAAACTGGCAACAGAGTTAGATGTAGATGCACCTGGAATGGTAGATGGAACAGCAAAAGGGTTACTTGAACATTGGAAAGAAGTGAAAGATAAAATAGCAGGAGATACAACGATAAAAGGGGTAAAAAAGATAATAGGAAGTGTAGAAGGAGTAACAAAATTATTAAATGATTTAGGAAAAACAGGAGAATTTCCAGAATATGATATTGTTGGGTATTATGATAATAAAGTAATGGGAAATATAAATGAAAGTCATATATATTTTGACGGAAATACAGATATAATAATGTATGAGAGTGAATCCAAACAAATTAATATAGTAAGGAAAACAGGGAATTACTCAAGAAGTGAAATGGCATCAATGGTTTTAAAAAATATGTCAGAATCGATATTATATGATTCTAAAAACATGGCATTAAAATTTGGAAATGAAGAAAAAAATTATTTTCATTTTTATGATGGAGGAAATGAATATCTAATATATGATGGAGAAAATATAGTAGAAAAAGTATCTTCAGAAGAAAGTGGATGTAATCTTGAGGAAAGAGGGTTTGATTATAAAGAGGTTTTAGATTCAGAAATAAATTTATGGTTAAAAGAAGATAAAAGGATAGGAGATTATTTAGATGGAAATAAAAAATTTATAATTTTAAATCCAAGTGAAATAATACCATTAAAAGAAAATTATACTTCGAAGTTGGATATATTTTCAAAACATTTAAGATTTCCATTAATAGGAAATGAAAAAGATAATATTATTATAGGTTATGGTGATGATGAATTAATAAAAGGGAATAGCGGAAATGACAAAATTTATGGAGGTAAAGGAAAAGATAGTATTTATGGCGGAGCTGATAATGACAAATTATACGGTGGTAGCGGACACCTAATCGAATTAGGAGAATATCAATACACCACATCAGAGGATAAAGATAAATCATCAGATTATCTAAACGGTGGAAAAGGCAACGATATGCTGGTAGGTGGATTAGGAAATGACATCTATGAATTTAAAACAGGAGATGGATCAGACAGTATATTTGAAAGAGGCGAATGGGGATTAAGTTTATTTGACATAGGAGAAAAAAGAGTTTTACAAAGAGGAAGTTATAGAGGGAAAATAGTAATAGATGGTCAAGAGATAAAAGGAAAAGCAAAGAAAGTAAACGATAATAAATATGAATTAGAAGTATCAGGGGAAAAATACGAATTAGATTATACATCAGGAGACTTAATAATAAATTATGGTAATGGAGATAAAATAAAAGTAAAAGCTTATCAAAATTATGATATGGGAATAGAATTAGAAGGTTTACCTGTGTTATTATCATCAGAAATGTATGATAAGATAATTTCAATTTTAGGAATAGAAAATAATACAATAAAGGGAATGGTAGAGAGAACAATAGCTACAAATATGGCAATAGCAAAAGTAAATCCAGTATCAAAAAAATTAGTAGCAGCAGTAAATGAAATAGAAAGAAGTTATGTAGAAGAAGGTTCAAAAATGCCATTATGTGGGTTTTTTAGTGGATTTTATAATATGGGTTGGGGAGTCGGAGCTATGGCAATGAGAGCCGATGCAAATTTATCAAAATATGCAAAATATGTAAATTTAGATCCATTAATATTAGATTTAAATGGAGATGGAGTAAAGACAACAAAATTAGAAGATGGAAGTTATTTTGATTTAGATAATAGTCAATTTGCAGAAAAAACAGGATGGGTAACACCAGAAGATGGGATGTTAGCGTTAGACAAAAATAGTGATAATAAAATAACAAGCGGTGATGAACTGTTTGGAGACCAAACATATTTAAAAAATGGGAAAAAAGCAGATAGTGGATTTGAAGCATTAAGTGAATATGATAGTAATGCAGATGGGAAAATAGATAAAAATGATGAAGTATATAGTGATTTAAGAGTATGGCAAGATATAAATCAAGATGGAGTATCCCAAGCAAATGAATTAAAAACAATGGAAGAATTAGGGATAAAGTCATTAAATTTATCATCAACAAAATTAAGCGAAGAAAAAGACAATGGGAATATATTATCAAGTTTAGGGAGTTATACAAAGACAAATGGAATAAGTTATGAGATGAGTGAGTATTTATTAAAGAGGAATCCAATAGATAGAAGAGAACGAATAACAGAATTAAAAGAAGATATAAAAGGGCTAGTAAATGTAGAAGCAACAGGAAATATGGATTCATTATTGCAAGCTATAACAGAGGATAAAACAGGAGAATTGGAATATTGGACAAAAGTATTTGAAAGAGAAAAAGACCCAATAGTAAGAAGAGATTTAGTAGAAAGTGAATTTATTTATCAATGGGCAGGAGTAAGTAAAGTAGAAGAAGATAGTAGAGGAAAGTATATAGATGCAAGACAATTAATGGTATTGGAGAAATTTTTAGGGGAAGAGTGGACAGATAACAAAGGGAAAAAGAATCCAGATAAATATTCAGCAGAATTATTAAAAGATGCGTATAGAGTATTAAAAGAGCGAATATATTCAGAGATGTTAAGCAAAACCCATTTAGTAAAATATATAGATATGGCAACATTGGAGATAACAGGAGATAAAGTAACAATAAATACAGATGAGTTAAAAAGTGCAATAGATAAAGAATTAAAAGATGATACAACTTATGGAAGAGAATTATTAAAAGATATGTTGAGTTATTTTATCTATAATGGATATGATAAATATATGGATTATAAAGGATTTACAAGCTATTTTGCAAATCAAAATGAAGATTTAGAATGGTTAGTAAATTCAGTAGAGATGAATCCAATAGAGGGAGATAAAGCTTTTGGAAATTTCTTAAAAAATCAAAAGAAAGAAGATGGGAATAGTGTAGGATATTCATCAGAGATAGTAGATTATTTAATAGGAAAAATGAAAAAAGAGGATTTTTTTGATTTGAGTTATAATGAGAGATTAAGATTAATAGAGTTAAATAAAGAGATATATTCAAAGGATGAGTATGAAGTATTATATAGATTGATAAAAAGAGGGATATCGTGTAATGATAATTTATCAGGAACAGCAGTAGCAGATGCTATAAAAGGTGGAAGAGGTAATGATACTATAGCTGGGAATGGTGGAGATGATTATATTTATGGGAATGAAGGTAGTGATAATTTATCAGGTGGAGAAGGGAAAGATTATATAAAAGGTGGAACAGGTAACGATACATTATATGGAAATAATGATGATGACAGGTTATATGGCGGAGCAGGAAATGACCATATAGAAGGTGGACAAGGCAATGATATATTAGAAGGTGGATTAGGAGATGATTATTTAGAAGGTGGAGCAAATAATGATACATATGTTTATAGTAAAAATTCTGGAAACGATACTATAAATGATTATGATAATATAGAAAAATTTATAACAACAGATGAAGCAGGAAATGAGATAACAATAGCAAATGAAAAACATGATATAGTGGAAATGAAAGATATATTATCAACAGAAGTAAAATTGGAATTAGATAAAGAAAATTTACTGATAAAAGTATTAGATGAAGAAGGAAAAGTATCTTCAACATTAAAAATAGAAAAATATTTTAAAGATGGAGAATATAGAAAAATAGAACTACACTTTGCAGATGAAAAGGTGTGGGATTTTGATATGGTCAAAAATATAATGAATATAACAGAGATAACTCAAGCAAGCGATATGGAAAATATAGATAGTAATTCTAATATAATATTAAGTAGATTAGATTCTAATACAGTAGATGTATCAAATTCTAGTGCGGATAAATTAATAGTTGGAGGATTAGGAGATGATACATTGACAGGAGGATCAGGAGATGACTATCTTGATGGAAAAGATGGGAATGATATATTAGATGGAGGAGCAGGAGATGATATATTAGAAGGATTTTATGGAGATGACACATATATATTCGGTAAAAATTATGGGACAGATACAATAATAGAGGATTTTGGAAATGATACAATAAAATTAAAAGATGCTTTGCCAGAAGATGTGGAATTTATAAGAAAAAGTGTATCAGATAAAAATTTATATATAAAAATAAAAAATCATAGTGGAGATTTGATAATAAAAGATTATTTTGATAATTCAAAAATAAAAATAGAAAAAATAGAGTTTAAAGATGAAAGCAGTTGGGATAGATTAGCAATAATGGATAGAGATGTAATATATGAAGGAGAAGTGGGACAAGGAAATAAATTTGTAATTGGAGATTATAATTATGGAGCAATAGATCTTACTTTTGATGGATTGGTAGATACAACAAATGAACATCATAAATATATAATAAATGGTAAAGAAAAGGATGATACTTTATCAGGAGGAGTAAAAGAAGACACTATATATGGAAATAGAGGGGATGATTATATATATGGTGGAGATAAAGATGATAAGATATATGGCGGAGAAGGGAATGATAAACTATATGGAGATACAAGGTCAGAGGTAGAGGAATATAATTATAGAGATAGTGTAGAAAAAGTAGAAAAACCAATATTTGAAGATCTTGAATATTTAATGGAACCAACAAGATCGAGTGGAAGTGACTATATAGAGGGTGGAACAGGAGATGACTATATAGAAGGTGGAAGAAATAATGATATATTAAAAGGTGATGAAGGTAATGACACTATTTGGGGAGATGGATACGTTAATGTAGTAAGAGAGATGTCTGTATTAAAAAGATACCATGAAGGGGATGATACTTTATATGGAGGATCAGGAGATGATTATATAGAAGGGCAAAAAGGAAATGATAAACTATATGGAGGATCAGGAGATGATACATTAATAGCAGATGGAAATGATGAAGAGTATGGAATGATGGGAGATACTACATATATACCACATGGAGGAAGAGATATCTTAGAAGGTGGAACAGGTAATGATAGATTAGAAGGTGGAATATGGGGAGATAGTTATGTATTTTCAAAAGGAGATAATCAAGATGAAATATTTGATTTGCAAGGAAGAGATCAAATAGTATTTAAAGATGTGTTATCAAATGAAATAAAAGTAACAAGAAATTTTGATGATTTATTAATAATATACAATGAAGATAGAGATAAAATAAGAGTAAAAGATTATTTTTTAAGTAAAGAAGAATTAACTAAAAGATATAAAGATTCGAATATAGTAGGATGGGAAAAATTTGAACATAAAATAGAAGAAATAATTTTTGCTAATGGCGAAAAATGGAACGAAGAAGATATATTAAAAAGTTTTGCAATAGTAGGGACAGATGCAGCAGATGAGTTAAATGGAACAGAAAGAGAAGAGGTAATATTTGGAAGAGCAGGAGATGACACAATAGATGGTAAATTAGGGAATGATTTAATCTATGGAGAAGAAGGAGCAGATAAAATATATGGTGGTTCAGGAAATGATCATATCTATGGGGATTCTGGAGATGATTATATAGATGGTGGTTATGGAAATGACATAATAAAAGGAGATATAGGAAACGATAAGTTAAAAGGAAATGAAGGAGATGACACTATATATGGAGGAGATGGAAATGATAAAATATATGGTGGCTATGGAAATGATACATTAGATGGTGGAGAAGGCAATGACTTTATTTATACAGAAAAAGGGAATAATATATTAACTGGAGGATCAGGAGATGATATATTACTTTCTGGAGATGGAAATGATAGTTTAGATGGAGGAGATGGAAATGATAAACTTACATCTAATGAAGGAAATGATGAATTAACCGGAGGATCAGGGGATGATATTCTTGATTCTGGTACAGGAAATGATAAATTAACTGGTGGAACTGGGAATGATACACTTAAAGCAGGTTCAGGAAATGATAAATTATATGGAAATTCAGGAGATGATATATTAGATGGCGGAGCAGGAAATGATATATTAATATCAGATGATAAAAATGATAGTGGAAATGATATATTAATAGGTGGTTCAGGAGATGATGTATTAAAAAGTAATGCTGGGAATGATATATTAGATGGAGGCTCTGGAGAAGATTTATTAGATGGAGATTCAGGAGATGACATTTATAAATTTGGTAAAGATTATGGAAATGATACTATCTATGAATATACAGGTACAGATTTAATAGTAATGGGAGAAGGAGTAACCAAAAAAGATTTATTGATAAAATTTAAAGCATATGATCTGAAAATATATATAAAAAATACAGATGATAGTTTAACAATAAAAGATTATTTTAGAGCAGATAAATATGCAGTGGAAAAGATGATATTTGCTAATGGAGAAGAGCTGAATTTAAAAGAATTAACAGATGCTTGGATAATAAAAGGAACAGAAGGTGATGATACACTATATGGTACAAATGGAGACGATTTAATTTTTGGATTAGGTGGAAATGATACTATATATGGTTTAGCAGGTGATGATACATTAAATGGTGGCACAGGTGATGATTATTTAAACGGTGGATTAGGTAATGATTATTTAGATGGAGAAACAGGAAATGATATATTAGATGGTGGAATAGGTGATGATGAATTACATGGCGGAGCAGGCGATGATACTTATGTTTTTGGGAAAGATTATGAAAAAGATATATTAATAGATAGAACGGATAAATTGAATAGTGAAAGAAAATACGATAAAACAATAATAAAATTACAAGATATAACTCCAGAAGAGATAAAATTTATAAAAGATGGAGGTAATCTTAATATAACTGTAAAAGGCAGTAATTCAAAACTTGAAATAGCTAACTTTTTTGACAAACATAAAAGTGAAATAGATGAGATAAGATTTTCATATGGTTTAGAATTTGAAAATGGATTGGTATGGGATTTAAATGAGATACAAAATCACCCAATTTATGTTTATGGAAGTGATAAAAAAGATAAATTTAATCCTTATTCTATGGATAAGAAATCATTAAGAATAGGAAGAAGTTATAGTGATTACAAATATTATATTGATGGATATGGAGAAAAAGATTATTTATCTGGTGGAATAAAAGGAGATACAATTTTAGGTGGAGAAGATGCAGATAGATTAGAAGGACAAGCAGGAGATGACTATATAGATGGAGGAAGTGGAGATGATCTGTTATCTGGAGGAGCTGGAGACGATACTTTAGTAGGTTATACAGGAGATGATAATCTTTATGGTGGTTCAGGGAATGATTTACTAAAAGGAGATGTTGGTGAAGATTTTTTATTTGGAGGAAATGGAGAAGATGAACTACATGGTGGAGATGAGAATGATACAGTTATAGGTGGAAGGGGTAATGATAAATTATATGGAGATAGTGGTGATGATTTATTAAAAGGTGGATCAGGTAACGATATATTAGAAGGTAGTAAAGGAAATGATATATTAATGGGAAATTTTGGAGATGATATCATAGATGGAGGAGCAGGAGATGATATTATTTATGGAAATGAGGGAGACGATAAGTTTATATTTGGCAGAGGTTATGGTAAAGATACTGTGTATGAAGAAGGTTGGGGTTTTGATAAAATAATATTATCAGACGATATAACAAAAGATGATATAAAATTATCTAAATCAGGGTATGACGTAATACTAAGTATAAAAAATGGTGAGGATGAGATAAAGGATAGTTTAACAATAAAAGATTATTTTAAAAGTAACTATAATAAAATAGAAAAAATAATTTTTGCAACAGGAGAAGAATGGGATACTTATGATATTACAGAACAATTAAAAATAGTTGGGACAGAAAATGCAGATGAAATAACAGGAACAGAAGTTGAAGACTTAATATTAAGTCTTGATGGAGATGATAAAGTAAGTGGAGGAAAAGGAAACGATGCTATAAAAGGTGGTACAGGAAATGATATATTACATGGAGATGAAGGTGATGATCAATTATTAGGAGAATCAGGAAGTGATGAATTATATGGAGATAGTGGAAATGATCAAATTGAAGCAGGTACAGGAAATGATATTTTAAAAGGTGGCACAGGTAATGATAGTCTATCTGGTGGAGCAGGAAATGATAGAATATATGGAGAAGAAGGTAATGATTATATACAAGGTGGACTAGGTAATGATTATATAGAAGGTGGAGCAGGAAATGATACAATAAAAGATACTTTGGGAACAGATAAAATATATGGAAATGCAGGGAATGATACGATATTTGCAGGGGAAGATAATGATGAAGTACATGGTGGTACAGGCAATGATAGTATAAGAGGAGATGGAGGTTCAGATAAAATATATGGCGAATCAGGTTATGACAATATTTCTGGTGGATTAGGGAATGACTATATAGATGGTGGAAGTGAAAATGATACAATAATGGGCGAATCAGGTTCAGATGAATTACATGGAAATACTGGAAATGACTCTATAATTGGTGGCACAGGAAATGATAAGCTATATGGCGAATCAGGCTATGACAATATTTCAGGTGGTGCAGGAGATGATGAAATATATGGTGGCACAGGAAATGATTCTATAAGTGGTGGTTTTGGTTCAGATAAATTATACGGAGATGAAGGTAATGACCGTATATATGGTGGATTGGGAGATGACGAATTACATGGTGGGATTGGTAATGATTATTTAGTAAGTATAGGAATGACAACAACTAAAGATGGTGAACCAATGGAAATTGCAGCAGCGGATAAACTATACGGAGATGAAGGAAATGATACTTTAATAACAAATAAAGGCGATGACAAGTTATATGGAGGTTCTGGAAATGATATATTAAAATCAGGAGAAGGACATGATATATTAGATGGTGGAGCAGGAGACGACTATCTTGAAGGTGGAATAGGTGATGACCAATATATATTTGGCAAAGGTTATGGTAAAGATGTAATAAATAATTATGATAGTAGAGTTGATGGATTAGATAAAATTATTTTTAAAGAAGAAATTTTACCAAGTGATTTAAGAGCAAGAAGAGATGTTTATGATTTAGTAATTAGTATTGTTGACACAGCAGATACCATAACAATAAAAAATTATTTCAAAGATAAATTATATGAAGTAGAAAAATTTGTATTTGCTAATGGAGTAGAATGGGAAAGAAAAGATATAGATGAAAGATTAGGTTTAATTTTAGGAACAGAAAATGATGATACTCTTATCGGGACAGAAAGTGATGAATTTATAACAGGGTATGCTGGTAATGATATGGTAAAAGCAGGAGCAGGAAAAGATATAGTAGAGTCAGGAGCAGGAGATGATACTATTTATGGTGGTTCTGGAGATGATATTTTAAAAGGTGGAGCAGATAATGATACTATTTATGGTGAAGATGGGGTAGATACTATTTATGGTGGTTCTGGAAGTGATATCTTAAAAGGAGATTCAGGGAATGATATTATCTATGGCGAAAATGAAGATGATAAAATATATGGTGGCATAGGAGATGACACTCTAAAAGGTGGAGCAGGAAATGATATTATCTATGGAAATGAAGGAGTAGATATTATTTATGGCGAATCAGGAAATGATATAATAGAAGGGAATGAAGGTAACGATAAACTATATGGAAATGAAGGAAATGATGTTCTAAAAGGTGGCATAGGAGATGACTATTTAGAAGCAGGAAGTGGTAAAGATGAATTGTATGGAAATGAAGGAAATGATGTATTAAGAGGAAATTGGAATAATGATAGATTGTATGGTGGTACAGGAAATGATAATTTATCTGGTGGGTACCAATTATTTGGAGAAGAAGGAGATGATTATTTAGCCTCTGGAAATGTATTAGATGGTGGAATAGGAAATGATACATTGAAAAACGGAAATGAAATGTATGGAAGAGCAGGAAATGATAAACTATATGGAAACTATGGAGCTAATATAATGGAAGGTGGCACAGGAGATGATTATCTTGATGGGAATTATGGTGATGATCTTTTAAATGGTGGTACAGGAAATGATATCTTAAAAGGGAATTATGGTGATGATAGATATGTATTCAGAAGAAATTTTGGAGAAGATACAATATATGAAGTAAGTGGAACTGACAAAATAGTATTTGAAGATGGCATATTATCGGAAGAGATAGAGTTGACAAATGAGGAATTTAATTTAATAATAAAATTAAAAAATAGCGAAAATAAAATTAAAGTAGTAAATTATTTTAAAAATGAAGGAAGCGGAATAGAAAATATAGTATTTGAAGAAGACGGAACAATTTGGAAAAAAGATAAAATAAATTCAAACGTTATATTTACTCCGCTAGAGGGAGATAATGGAATAAATAATCTAAATGGTATTGGAAATATAAAAGGATATGGTGGAGAAGACAATATATACGGAAGTGTAATAGATGATATAATAGATGGCGGAGAAGGGAATGACCATCTTGATGGACAATTAGGAAATGATACATATATTTTTGGTAAAGGATATGGAATTGATGAGATAGCATTAAATGGAAAAGATAAAATAAAATTTTTAGATAATGTATCAGAAGATGAAGTTAAAATAATTAAAAAAGGTAATGATTTTGTTATAAAAATAACATCTTCTCCTGATAGGATAATAATAAAAAATAGTAATTTAAATAGTTTGCTAAATTCATTAAGTTTAGAATTTAGTAATGGAACTGTGTGGGATAGAGAAAAATTAAATTTTATTTTAAACAAACCAGAAATAATGCAAATAGAAGAAGACAAAATAATAGGTACAAATTCAAAAGATAAGTTAGAAAGTACAGTTAATAATGAAAGTTTAATAGGTAAAGATGGTAGCGATACTTATATATTTAAGAAAAACTTCGGAGAAGATATAATTTATGAGAGTAATAATAGTAGAGATATAAATGTTGTACGATTTTTAGATGGGATAGAAAAAGAGGATATAGAAGTAAATATAGATGAAAATGATTTAATAATAAGAGAAAAAAATAGTGATAATTCCATAAGAGTGAAAGATTATTTTAATGGAACAAAAAAAATAAGTAAATTAGTTTTTTCAGATATGAAGGAGAAAAATTTAGAAGATTATATTTCATACATAAGAGGAAACAGTATAGAGAAAAATTTAGTAGGAAGTTCATTAGATGAAGTAATAACAGGTGGAGAAAGAAATGACATTTTAGATGGAAAAGATGGAAATGATTTATTAAAAGGTGGATATGGAAGTGATACCTATGTTTTTGGAAGAGGTTATGGACATGACACTATTTATGATACTCCTTCATATTATTGGAGACCAAATAATAATAACGTAATAAAAATGACAGGAGTAATGTCGGATGATATAAGATTTGCGAAAAATGGGAATGATTTAAGAATAGAAATAATAAGCACAAGAGAAGTTCTAACAGTAAAAAATGTAATAAGCAACAACTATATTAACAGAATAGAATTTGGGGATAGTGTTTTAGAAGGTAATAATATATTAGCAAAATTAAATGAATCATACAATATAATAGGTACAAATAAAAGTGAAACTATATATGGTTCTAATGGGAAAAATATAATAGATGGACAAGGCGGAAATGATAAATTAGTGGGAAATAGCGGAAATGATGTATATATTTTTGGAGAAAATTCTGGACATGACACTATAATTTCCCCTAAAAAAAATGATATAGTTTTACTTAAAGAAACATTAAAACCAGAAAATATGAGCTATACAAGAAAAGGAAATGATTTAAAAATAAATATAAAAGATAATTTAGATGATTCGTTAATTATAAAAAATTATTTTGCAAATGATAATTATCAATCTGCAATTAAATTTGCAGATGATACAATTATAACTTTAAAAGAATTAGAAAAATTAGATTATGCAGTAATTGGTACAGATAAAGATGAAACTTTAATAGGGGTAGGAAATGATACTTTAATAGGTAAAAATGGTGATGATATATTATTAGGACAAATTGGAAATGATGTATTAGAAGGAGACAAAGGAAATGATGTATTGTATGGAGAAGCAGGAGATGATACATATATTTACAGAAAAGGAGATAATTTAGATATAATAAAAGAAAATAATGGAGCAGACATACTAAGACTGGAAGATATAAATTCAGAAGAATTAAATTATAAAAGAGCAAATAATAATTTAGAAATAACAATAAAAAATAGTTTAGATAAGATAATAATAGAAAATTATTTTGCAAATGATAAATACAAAGTAGAAAAAGTAGTTTGTTTAGATAAAGAGTTTAATTTAGAAGAGAGATTAAAAGAAGGAATAGAAGTAATAGGAAGTAACGGAATAGATAATTTATATGGATATTTGGGAGATGACAAATTTGTATTGGACAAAGGAAATGATGTAGCATATGGATACGCAGGAGATGATACATATGTCTATTCAAAAGGAGATGGAGTAGATACAATAATAGATAATGCAGGAGAATTAGATAAAATAGTATTAAAAGATTTAAATAAAGATGAAGTAGAATTAAAAAGAGTAAAAGCTCAGAAACGTATAAATTATTGGAATACAATCTATACAGATGATTTAGAAATAAGAATAAAAGGTAGTAATGAAAAAATAGTGATAAAAGACTATTTTAAAAACAATAACAATAAAATAGAAAATTTAGAATTTAGTGATGTAAGCATAAAAACAGAAGAGTTTTTATTAGAAGGAATAAATATAATAGGAGATGAAGGGAATAATGCTTGGCTTTATGGTTCTATAGGAACAGATAAAATAGAGGGAAAAGCAGGAAATGATAATTTATATGGAGAAACAGGCGATGATGAGTTATTAGGAAATGAAGGTAATGATATATTATCTGGAGGAACAGGCGATGATAAACTATATGGAAATGAAGGAGATGATAGATTATTAGGGCAAATAGGAGATGATGTATTAGAAGGTGGAGCAGGAAATGATGTATTAGATGGAAATGAAGGAAATGATACGTTAGTAGGTGGAATAGGAAATGATAATTTATTAGGAGCAGCAGGTTCTGACATATTAGAAGGAAGTATAGGTGATGATAATCTAGATGGCGGAGCAGGGAATGACACATATGTCTATTCAAAAGGAGATGGAGTAGATACAATAATAGATAATGCAGGAGAATTAGATAAAATAGTATTAAAAGATTTAAATAAAGATGAAGTAGAATTAAAAAGAGTAAAAGCTCAGAAACGTATAAATTATTGGAATACAGTCTATACAGATGATTTAGAAATAAGAATAAAAGGTAGTAATGAAAAAATAGTGATAAAAGACTATTTTAAAAACAATAACAATAAAATAGAAAATTTAGAATTTAGTGATGTAAGCATAAAAACAGAAGAGTTTTTATTAGAAGGAATAAATATAATAGGAGATGAAGGGAATAATGCTTGGCTTTATGGTTCTATAGGAACAGATAAAATAGAGGGAAAAGCAGGAAATGATAATTTATATGGAGAAACAGGCGATGATGAGTTATTAGGAAATGAAGGTAATGATATATTATCTGGAGGAGCAGGCGATGATAAACTATATGGAAATGAAGGAGATGATAGATTATTAGGGCAAATAGGAGATGATGTATTAGAAGGTGGAGCAGGAAATGATTATTTAGAAGGAAATGAAGGGAATGATACGTTAGTAGGTGGAATAGGAAATGATAATTTATTAGGTGGAGCAGGTTCTGACATATTAGAAGGAAGTATAGGTGATGATAATCTAGATGGCGGAGCAGGGAATGACACATATGTCTATTCAAAAGGAGATGGAAATGATACAATCTACGATATAGAAGGAACGGATAAACTAAAATTAACAGATATAAATCCAGAAGAAATAGAATTAAAAAGACCATTAAATAACTCTAATGACCTAAATATAGTAATAAAAGAAACAAAAGAGATAATAACAATAAAAAATTATTTTAATTCTAATAAAATAGAGACTATAGAGTTTAAAAATAATGATATATGGAATGCAGAGACTATAGAAAGTCAAACAACAAAAGTAGATGGGACAGAAGCTGATGATGTAATATATGGAATATCAGGAAATGATCAGATAACAGGAAAAGCAGGAAATGATTATATAAATGGTGAAACAGGAGATGATGTTCTAATTGGTGGTATGGGAGATGATATATTAGTTGGAGATAAAGGAAATGATAATTTATCTGGTGAATTAGGAGATGATAATTTATCTGGTGGTACGGGAGATGATATATTAACTGGTGGAGCAGGAAATGATGAATTGTCAGGTGGAGCGGGTTCTAATAAATATATTTATAATATAGGAGATGGAGCAGATAAAATAAAAGTAAATGGAAGTAATATAGATTTTAATTTGAGTGGATTAGCTAATGAAAATTGGAACTGGAAAGCAACTCAAGATTGGAATGGTCAACGTTGGGGTGATGGAGGACGAGATGCCTTTGATGGATTTGGGAATACATCAATAACTATAAATGGGAAAACTATATCTAATATTAATTTAGGTTCAAAAGATGGTGTTCCTGTTAATCATGAAGTTGGGGGTGTGGAATTCAGCTCAAAAGTTCAATACATAAGTGATAATATATTGGAAATAAAATTAAATTCAATAGGAGATTATACTGGAGAAATAGCAGTAACAACAGGTGGAAATTTAGGTTCAGATGGAAATGAAGAGTATAATACAGGTGTAATAAATCTTGGAGGGACAGAATATACATATGCTCATTCGAAGGATCGAAGCAGAAATGATCCAAATATATTTTTTCTAATGTTACCGGAAACATTAGGAGAAGAAAATAAAGTGAACTATACAAGAAGCGGAGATAATATATACGGATATTTAAAAGATGGACATTTTCCTTTAAGAATACTTATAATTCCAAGTTTATATGAAGCTAATGAAATAGTAGATTTATTAGAAAAGAATATATTTTTTGAATCTAAAAAAGAAATCGGAGATATTTTAGAATTAGGCGAAGGAATAAGCAAAGAAAATTTAAAAATATACAGAAAAGAAAAAGATTTAATTTTGGATATGCCAACAGAAGGGGATAAAATAACCGTAGAAGGTTGGTATAGTGGAAGGAAGCTAGATAAAATACAATTTAGTGACGGTAGTGAATTATCTTCTGAAGAATTACACAAACAAGGATTAATCGTAAATGGGACAGAAAATGAGGATGTATTAGAAGGATTATTTGCAGAATCAGATAAATTGAATGGTTTAGGAGGCAATGATAAATTATATGGAATGTCAGGCGATGACATACTAACAGGTGGCGTAGGAAACGATGCTTTAGAAGGCGGAGCAGGAAATGATACCTATGTATATGCAAAAGGAGATGGGAATGATACTATCTCTGATACCGAAGGAATAGATAAACTAAAATTAACAGATATAAATTCAGAAGAGATAGAATTAAAAAGACCATTAAATAATTCTAATGACTTAAAGATAATAATAAAAGAAACAGAAGATATAATAACAATAAAAAATTATTTTAATACTAATAATAAGATAGAAAGTATAGAATTTGGAAATGACGAGATATGGAATATAGAGACTATAGAAAGTCAAACAACCAAAATATCTGGAACAGCAGGAAATGACACATTATATGGAATATCAGGAAATGATGATTTGTCAGGAAATGATGGGAATGATACTTTATATGGAGAATCAGGAGATGACACTTTATACGGAAATGCAGGCGATGACATATTAAAAGGTGACATAGGAAATGATGAATTAATAGGCGGAATAGGCAATGATAAATTATATGGGAATACAGGAGATGACATATTAACAGGTGGGACAGGAAACGATACTTTAGAAGGTGGAGTAGGAAATGATACATATGTATATGCAAAAGGAGATGGAAATGATACTATCTCTGATACCGAAGGAACAGATAAACTAAAATTAACAGATATAAATCCAGAAGAAATAGAATTAAAAAGACCATTAAATAATTCTCTTGATCTAAATATAGTAATGAAAGAAACAGAAGATATAATAACAATAAAAAATTATTTTAATACTAATAATAAGATAGAAAGTATAGAATTTGGAAATGACGAGATATGGAATGTAGAGACTATAGAAAGTCAAACAACCAAAATATCTGGAACAGAAGGAAATGACACATTATATGGAATATCAGGAAATGATGATTTGTCAGGAAATGATGGGAATGATACTTTATATGGAGAATCAGGTGATGATAAACTATACGGAAATGCAGGCGATGATATATTAAAAGGTAACATAGGAAATGATGAATTAATAGGTGGGACAGGAAATGATAAATTATATGGAATGTCAGGAGATGACATACTAACAGGTGGCATAGGAAACGATACTTTAGAAGGTGGAGCAGGAAATGACACATATACATATGCAAAAGGAGATGGAAATGACACTATTTCTGATACAGAAGGAACAGATAAAGTAAAATTAACAGATATAAATCCAGAAGAAATAGAATTAAAAAGACCATTAAATAATTCTCTTGATCTAAATATAGTAATGAAAGAAACAGAAGATATAATAACAATAAAAAATTATTTTAATACTAATAATAAGATAGAAAGTATAGAATTTGGAAATGACGAGATATGGAATGTAGAGACTATAGAAAGTCAAACAACCAAAATATCTGGAACAGAAGGAAATGACACATTATATGGAATATCAGGAAATGATGATTTGTCAGGAAATGATGGGAATGATACTTTATATGGAGAATCAGGAGATGATACTTTATACGGAAATGTAGGCGATGACATATTAAAAGGTAACATAGGAAATGATGAATTAATAGGTGGAACAGGCAATGATAAATTATATGGGAATGCAGGCGATGACATATTAACAGGTGGGACAGAAAACGATAATTTAGAAGGTGGAGCAGGAAATGACACATATACGTATGCAAAAGGAGATGGAAACGATACAATTTATGATACCGAAGGAACTGATAAACTAAAATTAACAGATATAAATCCAGAAGAAATAGAATTAAAAAGACCATTAAATAATTCTACTGACTTAAATATATTAATAAAAGAAACAGAGGATATCATAACAATAAAAAATTATTTTAATACTAATAATAAGATAGAAAGTATAGAATTTGGAAATAATGAGATATGGAATGTAGAGACTATAGAAAGTCAAACAACCAAAATATCTGGAACAGAAGAAAATGACACATTATATGGAATATCAGGAAATGATGATTTGTCAGGAAATGATGGGAATGATACTTTATATGGAAATGCAGGTGATGATAAACTATACGGAAATGCAGGAGATGACATACTAAAAGGTGACATAGGAAATGATGAATTAGTGGGCGGAGCAGGAAATGATGAATTGTCAGGTGGAGTGGGTTCAAATAAATATATCTATAATATGGGAGATGGATCAGATAAAATAAAAGTAAATGGAAGTAATATAGATTTTAATTTGATTGGATTAGCTAATGAAAATTGGAACTGGAAAGCAATTCAAGACTGGAATGGTCAACATTGGAGTGATGGAGGACGAGATGCCTTTGATGGCTTTGGGAATACATCAATAACTATAAATGGGAAAACTATATCTAATATTAATTTAGGTTCAAAAGATGGGGTTCCTGTTAATCATGAAGTCGGTGGAGTGGAATTCAGCTCAAAAGTTCAATACATAAGTGATAATATATTAGAAATAAAATTAAATTCAATAGGAGATTATACTGGAGAAATAGCAGTAACAACAGGTGGAAATTTAGGTTCAGATGGAAATGAAGAGTATAATACTGGTGTAATAAATCTTGGAGGGACAGAATATACATATGCTCATTCGAAGGATCGAAGCAGAAATGATCCAAATATATTTCTCCTAATGTTACCAGAAACATTAGGAGAAGAAAATAAAGTGAACTATACAAGAAGCGGAGATAATATATACGGATATTTAAAAGATGGACATTTTCCTTTAAGAATGCTTATAATTCCAAGTTTATATGAAGCTAATGAAATAGTAGATTTATTAGAAGAGAATATATATATTGAATCTAAAAAAGAAATCGGAGATATTTTAGAATTAGGCGAAGGAATAAGCAAAGAAAATTTAAAAATATACAGAAAAGAAAAAGATCTAATTTTGGATATGCCAACAGAAGGGGATAAAATAACTGTAGAAGGTTGGTATAGTGGAAGGAAGCTAGATAAAATACAATTTAGTGATGGTAGTGAATTATCTGCTGAAGAGTTACACAAACAAGGATTAATCGTAAATGGGACAGAAAATGAGGATGTATTAGAAGGGCTATTTGCAGAATCAGATAAATTGAATGGTTTAGGAGGCAATGATAAATTATATGGAATGTCAGGAAATGACATACTAACAGGTGGCATAGGAAATGATAATTTATTAGGCGGAGCAGGAGAGGATACATATGTCTATGCAAAAGGAGATGGGAATGACACTATCTCTGATACAGAAGGAACAGATAAACTAAAATTAACAGATATAAATCCAGAAGAAATAGAATTAAAAAGACCATTAAATAATTCTCTTGATCTAAATATAGTAATAAAAGAAACAGAAGATATAATAACAATAAAAAATTATTTTAATATTAATAACAAGATAGAAAGTATAGAATTCGGAAATAATGAGGTATGGAATGTAGAAACTATAGAAAGTCAAGCAATAAAAGTAGATGGAACAGAAGCAGATGATACGCTATATGGAATATCAGGAAATGATGAATTAGTGGGCGGAGCAGGAAATGACAAGTTGTATGGAAATATAGGAGATGACATATTATCAGGTGGCATAGGAAATGATACTTTAGAAGGTGGAGCAGGTTCTGATACATATGTATATGCAAAAGGAGATGGAAATGACGCTATTTCTGATACAGAAGGAACAGATAAGATAAAATTAACAGATATAAATCCAGAAGAAATAGAATTAAAAAGACCATTAAATAATTCTAATGACTTAAAGATAATAATAAAAGAAACAGAAGATATAATAACAATAAAAAATTATTTTAATACTAATAATAAGATAGAAAGTATAGAATTTGGAAATGATAAGATATGGAATGCGTCTGATATAGAAAGTCAAGCAACAAAAGTAGATGGGACAGAAACAGCTGATACACTATATGGAATATCAGGGAATGATGAATTATCAGGAAATGATGGGAATGATACTTTATATGGCGAATCAGGTGATGATAAACTATACGGAAATACAGGCGATGACATATTAAAAGGTGACATAGGAAACGATGAATTAGTGGGCGAAGCAGGTTCTGACAAGTTGTATGGAAATATAGGAGACGACATATTATCAGGTGGCATAGGAAATGATACTTTAGAAGGTGGAGCAGGAAATGACACATATGTATATGCAAAAGGAGATGGAAATGACGCTATTTCTGATACAGAAGGAACAGATAAGATAAAATTAACAGATATAAATCCAGAAGAAATAGAATTAAAAAGACCATTAAATAATTCTAATGACTTAAAGATAATAATAAAAGAAACAGAAGATATAATAACAATAAAAAATTATTTTAATACTAATAATAAGATAGAAAGTATAGAATTTGGAAATAATGAGATATGGAATGTGTCTGATATAGAAAGTCAATCAACAAAAGGAGATGGAACAGAAACAGCTGATACACTATATGGAATATCAGGGAATGATGAATTATCAGGAAATGATGGGAATGATACTTTATATGGCGAATCAGGTGATGATAAACTATACGGAAATACAGGCGATGACATATTAAAAGGTGACATAGGAAACGATGAATTAGTGGGCGGAGCAGGTTCTGACAAGTTGTATGGAAATATAGGAGACGACATATTATCAGGTGGCATAGGAAATGATACTTTAGAAGGCGGAGATGGAAATGATACCTATGTATATGCAAAAGGAGATGGAAATGACACTATTTCTGATACAGAAGGAACAGATAAGATAAAATTAACAGATATAAATCCAGAAGAGATAGAATTAAAAAGACCATTAAATAATTCTCTTGATCTAAATATAGTAATGAAAGAAACAGAAGATATAATAACAATAAAAAATTATTTTAATACTAATAATAAGATAGAAAGTATAGAATTTGGAAATGATGAGATATGGAATGTGTCTGATATAGAAAGTCAAGCAACAAAAGTAGAAGGGACAGAAAGTAATGACACGCTATATGGAATATCAGGAAATGATAATTTGTCAGGAAATGACGGAAATGATACTTTATATGGAGAATCAGGTGATGATAAACTATATGGAAATGCAGGCGATGACATACTAAAAGGTAACATAGGAAATGATGAATTAGTGGGCGGAGCAGGTTCTGACAAGTTGTATGGAAATATAGGAGACGACATATTAACAGGTGGGACAGGAAACGATACTTTAGAAGGTGGCTCAGGCAATGATACATATGTATATGCAAAAGGAGATGGGAATGATACTATCTCTGATACCGAAGGAATAGATAAACTAAAATTAACAGATATAAATTCAGAAGAGATAGAATTAAAAAGAACATTAAATAATTCTAATGACTTAAAGATAATAATAAAAGAAACAAAGGATATAATAACAATAAAAAATTATTTTAATACTAATAATAAGATAGAAAATATAGAGTTTGGCAATGATGAGATATGGAATGTTTCAGATATAGAAAGTCAAACAACAAAAGTAGAAGGTACAGAAGGTAATGACACATTATATGGAATATCAGGCAATGATGAATTGTCAGGAAATGATGGTAATGATACTTTATATGGAAACGCGGGAGATGATAAACTATATGGAAACAAAGGAGATGATAGCCTAACAGGAGGACTAGGGAATGATATATTAGAAGGTGGCACAGGAAATGATAATTTACATGGAAACGAAGGAGATGATAGCCTAACAGGAGGACTAGGGAAAGATACTTTAGAAGGTGGATCAGGCAATGATAATTTGTATGGAGATATAGGAGATGATATTTTATCAGGAGGATTAGGGAAAGACACTTTAGAAGGTGGATCAGGCAATGATAATTTGTATGGAGATATAGGAGATGACATATTATCAGGGAATGAAGGAATAGATATAATATATGGTGGATTAGGTAATGATATATTAAAAGGTAATGCAGGAAATGACACTCTATATGGAAATGCAGGTGATGATACTTTAACAGGAAATACAGGTATTGACAAATTGTTTGGTGGAGTAGGAAATGATACATATGTTTATAGTAAAGGAGATGGAGTAGATACAATTTATGATGAAGGAGGTGAATTAGATAAAATATTATTGAAAGATATTCTACCAGAAGAAATAGAGCTGTTTTCTACAAATGAAAATTTGGAAATAAGGATAAAAAATAGTGATAATAAAATAGTAATAAAAAACTATTTTAGAGGTAATGGATATTTAGAGAGTAAAGACTATGATATGGATAAATATAAAATAGAAAATATAGAATTTTCTAATGGAGTAATTTGGGAAAACTTGGATATTGGTAAAAATTTAGTAAATATATTTGATGGGACAAAAGAAGAGGATTATACAATAGGTCATAATTTAGGGAAAAATATAATAAATGGTTATGAAGGTGATGACGGATTATATGGTCGTGGAGTAGATGGGAATATAATAACAGGTGGTTTAGGAGATGATGAATTACATGGTAGTTCGGCAAAAGATACTTATATATTTAATAAAGGAGATGGAAGCGACACAATTTTTGAAACTGGAGGGGATTCAGATACAATAAAATTTGGTGAAAATATAAAACCGGAAGATATAGAAATAGTAAGAGTTCAAAATGATGTTATGTTAAAAATAAAAGGAACAGAAGAGAGCATAAAAATATGGGACTTTTTTAATTATATGGTAACTGCTATAAATGTTGAAAATGGAAAAATAGAAAATATAGAGTTTTCTGATGGAACACTTTGGAACAAAGCGATTATAAAAGAAAAATATGAAAATATTTATGGAACGGATTCTAATGATGAAGTAAGAGGATTTGATGATCAAAATGATATTTTACATGGTTTTGCTGGTGATGATAAGTTATATTCTTTTGGAGGAGATGATACCCTTTTAGGAAATGAAGGAAATGATCTATTAATTTCTGGAACAGGAAATGATCTGTTAGATGGCGGAATAGGAAACGACCAATTACAAGGTGGAGTAGGAAATGACACGTATATATTTGGCAAAGGTTATGGAGAAGATGTAATATTTGAAGAATCAGGAGTAGATTCTATAAAATTTATAGACAATATAAAAGCAGAAGATATTATAGCAAGAAAAAATGGAGATAGTTTGATAGTATCAATACTAGGTACAGAAGATAGGATAATAGTTAATAACTACTTTAAGGATTCTAATAATAAAATAGAACAAATAGAATTCTCAGATGGAACTAAATGGAATCAATCAACAATAGAAGAAAAATCGAGAGAAATCATAGGTACTTCAAAAGCAGAAACACTATTTGGAAGTGATCAAGATGATACTTTAGATGGAAAAGCAGGAAATGATCACCTTCAAGGAAGTAGCGGAAATGACACGTATATATTTGGCAAAGGCTATGGAGAAGATGTAATATTTGAAGAATCAGGAGTAGATTCCATAAAATTTACAGACAATATAAAAGCAGGAGATATTATAGTAAGAAAAAATGGAGATAGTTTGATAGTATCAATAGTAGGTACAGAAGATAGGATAATAGTTAATAATTACTTTAAAGATTCTAACAACAAAATAGAACAAATAGAATTTTCAGATGGAACTAAATGGAATCAATCAACAATAGAAGAAAAATCGAGAGAAATCATAGGTACTTCAAAAGCAGAAACACTATTTGGAAGCGATCAAGATGATATTTTAGATGGAAAAGCAGGAAATGATCAATTGCAAGGAAGTACAGGAAATGATACTTATATATTTGGTAAAGGTTATGGAGAAGATGTAATATTTGATATAGACTCTACAGAAGGGAATAAAGATATCATATCTTTATTAGATGGAATATCTGAATCAAATCTTCAATTGAGTAAAAATGGAGACTATTTAATAGGAACAATAGATGGAACTTCAGATAGATTTATCGTAGGAGACTATTTTAAAGATGATTCACATAAAATAGAAGAAATAAAGTTTTCAAATGGAACTATATGGGATAAATTAAAAATAGATGAATTAACAGGAAATAGTTCAACAAATACAAACGATACAACAAACAATGATAATTCAACAGAAAATACAGATAATAGCAGTACTAATGATAGTTCAAATGATGCTGAAACTGTTAAAAATGATAAATTTGAATTAAATTATAATTCTGATAATGTAGAATTAAAATTTTCAAGATATAATTTAGATATAACAGTAAAAGTATTTGAAAAAGATGGTTCGATTACTGCAAATATGGGATATAGTGGAACTCAAGAAAATTATAATAGCTTTATAAATAATGGAGATCAAAACAAGTTGTCTAATCATGTAAATAGTTTATTACAAGATATAGTTAATATGAGTAGTCAAAATAATATGGATTATTTAAAAGCTATAATACAATTTAAAGATGAATTTGAAAAAACAGTTGTTAAAGATTTTGAGTTTAAAATAGCAGGAGAAAGTAGTTCGAGCGATTTACCTTTAACTGACGATAAAAGCAATTCTGATGAAAATATTGTGATTTCTGAAACTGCTATTAATGAGGCGAAAGGGAAAGATAACTATAAAATAGTTTTAAATAGTGACTCATTTGAGATTGACTTTAAAAGACAAGAGTTAAATATAAAAGTTTCTATTTTACCAAGCGGAAATTCTATAACTGCTAAAATAGGTTATAGTGGAACTCAAGAATCTTATAATAATTTTGTTAGTTCAAATGGACAAAATAAATTAAGTGCTCAAATAAATACACTGTTTCAGAAAATAATTAATAATAGTTCAGAAAAAAATATGCCATGGTTTGAAGCCTTAAAGACAGATATTGATAATATGAGAAAAATCAATATAGAAAGTTTTGGTTTTGGAGACGGCTCAACAAATAATGATGATATGATGGTAGGGACTGTTTCAAAATCTAATATTTTATATGGTGGAATAGGAAATGATGTTATTTACGGAAAAGAATTAAATGACACACTAGATGGCGGAACAGGAAATGACACCTTAAAAGGTGGCTTAGGAGATGACACATATATCTTTGGACAAAGCTATGGACAAGATACAATAAAAGATGATGGTGGAAACGACACATTAAAATTAGATATAAACCCATTAGATTTAATAATAGAAAATTCAAATAATGATTTACTAATAAAAAAATATAATGGAAATGAACAGCTTATAATCCAAGATTGGAATTTAGGTTCAGATAATCAAATAGAAAATATAGAAACAGATACAGAAGTATTAACAAATCAAAATTTAGAAAAATTAATACAAGCAATGTCAACACTAGAAACAGATGAAGGAATGAGCTGGACAAAATTAAAAGAAGAAGAGAGTCAAAAAGTAGAAACAATATTAACACAATATTGGCAACATAAAAATTAATAAGGAACGGCTTAAAAATAACCTTCCGATTTTGTTATAAAATACGCAATGGTTCAAGCGTTTTTATGGCAAAATATAAGAAACTTATTTTTTAAACGTTCCTAAAAGTTGTTAAAATTACTAACCTCTACAATGTTCCAATTCATTTGTAGGGGTTAATATCTTGCTTCCAATGATGAAATTCAAACAAACAAAGAGAGGTATGAAAATTAGATGAATGAAGAGAAAGAAAAAAAAGACACTGGCTTATTAAGCTTAATGATGATGGCAAAATATCATAATTTAAATACAAATCCAGAACAATTAAAACACGCATTTGCAATATCAAAAGATGGAATGCAGGTGCTTGATATATTAAAAGCTGCAAAAGGGATAGGATTAAAAGCAAAATTATATAAAATGAGTTATAAACAAATAAGAGATATAAAATTACCTGCAATATTACATTTAAAAGATGGAAAATTTGTAATAGCAGGGAAATTTGAAAAAGATAATATATTAATTTTAAATCCAGAAGAGGGAACACCCAAAATGTTATCTAAAGAGGAGTTAGAAAACATTTGGAATGGCGAGATAATATTATTAAAGCCAAAAGGATTTAAAATAAAAGAAGAAGTATTTAATATAAAATGGTTTATTCCAACAGTATGGAAATATAGAAAATCATTAAGTGAAGTATTAACCGCTTCACTTTCAATACAGATAATAGGATTAGCAACTCCGATAGTTATGCAGGTAATAATAGATAAAGTTTTAAATCATAAACTATTAAGTGCATTAGATGTATTTATAATAGGCTTATTTATAGTAACAATTTTTGAAACTATATTAAAAATAGCTAAAAATTATGTATTTACTCATACTACTAATAAAATAGATGTAATATTAGGAGCTAGATTATATTCTCATTTGTTAAAATTACCATTAAGATATTTTGAAGTAAGAAGAATAGGAAATACAGTAGCTAGAGTAAGAGAAGTAGAAAATATAAGGCAATTTTTAACAGGAGCTCCATTGTCTTCTATATTAGATGTGATGTTTATATTTGTATATTTTATAGTAATGTTTTTTTATAGTTCAACATTAAGCTGGGTAATATTAGGTAGTTTTCCATTTTTTATAGTACTATCAATAGTAGTAACTCCAATATTTAAAAGTAGATTAGACGAAAAATTTAAAACAGGAGCAGAAGTACAATCATATTTAGTAGAATCAGTATCTGGAGTAAATACAATAAAATCATTTGCATTAGAACCAGAATTTCAAAAAAGATGGGAAAACGTGTCTGCAGAATATACAAAATCAGGATTTAAGGTATCCTTATTAAGTGGAGTAGCAGGGGCATTAGGACAGTTTATTCAAAAGAGTACAGATCTATTAGTATTGTGGTTAGGTGCAAAGTTAGTAATAGAAAACAAAATAACAATAGGGCAATTAATAGCATTTAGAATGTTATCAAGCAGAGTAAGTGGACCTGTATTGAGATTAGTACAAATGTGGCAGGAATTTCAACAAATAGGAATATCAATAAATAAATTAGGAGATATATTTAATACAAAGCCAGAACCAAGTATAGACCCTTCAAAGATGATGCTACCTAAATTAAAAGGAGATATAAAATTTGAAGGAGTGAGATTTCGTTATAGAGCAGATGCACCAGAGGTAATAAGAGATGTAAAATTTGAAATCCCAGCAGGGAAAACAATAGGAATAGTAGGAAGAAGTGGTTCTGGAAAAAGTACGTTAGCAAAATTAGTACAGAGATTATACATACCAGAAGCAGGAAAAATAACAGTAGATGGAATAGATATTTCATTAGCAGATCCTGCATGGTTAAGACGACAAATAGGAGTGGTTCTGCAAGAAAGCTTCTTATTTAATGGGACAATTAGAGAAAATATAGCAATAAATAAGCCAACAGCAAGTATGGAAGAGATAATAAATGTAGCAAGAATAGCAGGAGCACATGAATTTATAGTAGATTTACCAGAAGCATATGATACACAAGTAGGAGAAAAAGGTTCTGCATTATCAGGAGGTCAAAAACAAAGAATTGCAATAGCAAGATCATTAATAACAAACCCAAAAATATTAATATTTGATGAGGCAACATCAGCTCTTGATTATGAATCTGAAAGTGCAATTCAAAAAAACTTATCTAAAATATGTGATGGAAGAACAGTACTAATAATAGCACATAGATTATCAACTTTAAAAGATGCAGATTTAATAATGGTAATGGATAGGGGAGAATTAATAGAATATGGATCACCAAAAGAGTTATTAAGCAAACAGGGGTTATATTATTATTTATATAGTCAACAATTAAAATAAAGTGGAGGCATAATTTATGTTAAGGAACAAAAAAGAAAAAAATGCAAAATATGAATTTTTATCATCAGCACTAGAGATAGTAGAAAGTCCTCCTTCGCCACTTGGGAGTTTAATAATATGGATAATATTATTATTATTAATAAGTGTAATAACATGGTCATATGTAAGCAAAACAGATGAAGTAGCAACGGCAATGGGGAAAATAGTACCAGGTGGGAAATTAAAAGTAATTCAATCTTTAGAAGAAGGAAAGATAGTAGATATATTAGTAGAAGAAGGAGCAGAAGTCAAAGAAGGACAGTTATTAGTAAAATTAAATTTAAAAACAAAAGCAGCAAATTTAGAAGCATTAAACAAGTCACTATTAATGGTAAAATTAGAAATGGATATATTAAGGAAAAAACAGGTAAGAGACATATTTAAAAATAACAAAGATATAGAAAAAGTATTGTCAAAAAGTGAGATAAATTCACAAAGAAATTATTATGAAGCAAAAGAAAAAGAATATCTGTCTAAAAGAGATGGGCTAAAGACATTAATAAAACAAAAAGATGGAGAGATATTAGTAACTAAAGCAAATTTAGAAAAATTATTGGAAAAATATAGAGCATTAAAGGAAAAAGAGGAAAATTTGAAATATCTATATGAAGTAGGAAGTATTCCAAGAATAGATTGGATAAATAAAAAAGATGAAGTATTAATAACAGAAAAAGATTTAAAAAAAGAACATGCAACAATAGATGTAATAAAAAGCCAATTAACAGAAACGAAAGATAATTTAGTAAATTTAGATAAAAGTTGGGATAAAGGAGTAAAAGAGAAAATATTAGAATTGGATAAAAAGAAAATAGAATTAGAAGCAAATTATATAAGAGCAAAAGAGAGCTATAAAAATAGGAATTTATATTCTCCGGTAGATGGGATAATAAACGAGATAGGAGTAACAACAATAGGTGAAGTAGTGACTTCTGCAAAACCAATAATAACAATAGTTCCTAAAAATACACCATTGTTAGCAGAGGTAAAAATATTAAATAAAGATATAGGATTTATAAAAAAAGGACAAGGAGTAGATATAAAATTAGATACATTTCCATTTCAGAAATATGGATCAATAAAAGGTAATATAATATATATAAGCTCAGATATAATAGAAGATAAAAAATTAGGGGCAATATATAAAGCAAAAATAAAATTACAAAAGACAACAATAAATGTAAATGGAAAAGCAATAAAGTTACTACCTGGAATGAATTTATCAGCAGATATAAAAATAGGGAAAAGAAGAGTAATAGAGTTTTTCTTATCACCATTAATGAAAGTACCAGAAAGCTTAAAATTAAGATAAGGAATGGCTTAAAAATAACATTCCCATTTTGTTATAAAATACGCAATGTTTTAAGCGTTTTTATAACAAAATATGAGAACATTATTTTTTAAACGTTCTTAAGAGGAGAAATGAAAATTGAAAAAGATAAATATTATATTTAGCATATTTTTTGTTATGTTTAATTTGTCATATAGTGTAGAATATAGTTTAAATGACATTATAGAAGAATTTTTGTCAAAAGGAGACATAACAAATATAGAAAAATTAAATTTAGATACATTAGAAAGGAAAAAGAAAAGTATAGAAAAAGAGAAAAATTCAAAAATTAAATTGTCATTAAAAAATGGGAATGAACTTTTATATAACAAAGAATTAAATATTTGGCGAAAAGATAAGAGGTTTTTACATGGAAATCTAAGTTTAGAAAGTAGTTATAGAGACTTTTATATAAAATTTGATGATCAGTATAGTAATGGAAATATAGATATATCAGGAGATACAATTTATACAAATAGATATAAAAATGAGATTTCTGAAATAAGTATAGGATATAATAAAAATATAAATGATATATTTTATAGCGAATATAAATATAACAAAAATAATATAAAGTATGAAAAAATAGATATAAAATTAAAAAAAACAAAAGAGAAATTCGAAAAAATAAAAGAATTAATACAACTTTATGTAGAGATAAAATCAAAGGAAGAGGAAAAAAGTTTATACTTCAAAATGTTTAGAGAAAATAAAGAGATGTTAAAAATAGTAAAAGGAGAGTATGAAGTAGGAAAAAAAAGAGAAGTAGATGTGGAAATAATAAATTTAGAATTGGAAAATATAAAAAACAGAATTGATATTTTAGGCGAAAAGGTAAATGTTTCTAAAGAAAAGTTATTATCATATATAAATAAAAATGGAAATAAAATAAGATTACTTCCATTAGAAAAAATAGATATAGGAGAAATTGAAGTAGAACACATAGAAAAAGAGGATATAATAAATAGGAAAAATATGTTAAAAGAGGAATTAAAATTACTAAATAGAAAAAATCAAGTTGATATAAATATATATTCAGAATATGATTTGAAAAAAAATAATTATAAATTAGGAATAAATTTTACTGGAGAGGCTTTTGGATATAATTATAAAATTGATGAAAATAGAAATAAAAATCTAGAGTTTGAAAAATTATTAAAAATAAAAGAGAAAGAGTTAATAATAAAAAAAACAGAAGAGGAAAAAAATTATATAAATTTAAAAAAAGCATTAAGGCTATCACAAAAAGATGTAGGAATAAAATTTAAAATAAATAATTTAAATAAAAAACTATTTATAAAAGGGTATGCGGGAGCATCAGATTATATAAAGTCAAAAACAAATTATATAAAAGCAGAAGTAGAGAACAAAAAGAATGAATATAAATTATCAAAATTTATGTATGAACAATATTGGATAAAGAAAGTAAATATTATGAATGAAAAATAAATAGAATAAAGAAAAAAGGAGAAATTAAAAAAAGATGAAAAAATTAAGTTGGATTGTGTATTTAATATTAATATTAACAACAGGGTGTTTTAGAGAAGAAAGTATAAACATTACTCCAAAAGGGATATTAAGTGGATATGTAGTAGATTCTACAGGAAAAGGAATAGAAAAAGCAAATGTATATATAAGTGATAAGTTAGCAGAAACTGATAAACAAGGTAAATTTTACATAGAAGATATAGATATAGGTGGTAATCCAGAATTTGTAGTCAGAGTAGAAAAGGGAAATTATTTAAGTAAATATATAACAGTAAAATATGATAATTCTACAACAAATATTCAAATAAATGGGACAAATGATATAAATGGGTATCCATTAAAAAATGTAGTTAAAAGTGTGAAAGTAGAATTAACCAGTTTGATAAAAGTAGAAGGTAAATTAAAAGAGAAATTATTAGATGAAAATTTGAAAGTACATATAAGTATCAAAGCTAAAAAAGAATATCAAGAATATTTTGATAATTTAGAATATAATAAAAATTTAGAAAATGGAGATAAATTTGAAATTGATAATATTCCAAAATTTGGATTAGATGAAAAAGGCGAATATATTATAGAAGAAATTAGAGTAGGAATATATTTAGAAGGAAGCAATACTGAAAAATATTTTATAAAATTAACAGGAGAAGATTTGACTTCTAAAGAAAAAATGGAAAATTTATCTTTAAATAAATTATATACATTACAAGGTAAATTATATAAAAATATAGATAAAAAAGAGATAATGGAAGGAGCTAAGATAGATTTATTAAAAAGTGATGGAAGTGAATACAAAAGCATTTATAGTTCAGAAATTGGTTCTTATGAATTTAACGAAGTGGAAGAGGGAGAATATAAACTAAAAGTTCAAAATATGGATATGGATAAAGATGGAAGCGAAGAATATAAATTTGAAAAGGAAAGATTAGTAAAAATAGGTGGAGATAATAATACAGAGATAAAAAAAGATTTATGGTATGATAAAATGGTTAATTATAATTTGAGTGGTAAGGTTATGATTGATGAAATTGGAATATCAAATATAAAAGTTAAACTATATAACGGTACATATTTAATAAAAGAAACTACAACTAATGAAACAGGAGAATACTCATTTAGTGATATAGAATATAAAGATATAAAAATAGTAGCAGAGCCTATAGATTTAGATGATAATGGAGTATATAATTTTATAGGAAAAGATGAAATATTTGAAGAATTAACTATTGCAAATGAGATAGGAGAAGATTTAAAAGATAAAAACTTATATTTTAAAGCAAATGAATTAGAACCAAATTATGGATTAGAAATATCAAAAGCAAATTTTTTAGAAAATGATAAAGTAAAAGCAAACTTAAATCCAGGGGATAAAATAACAATAGAATTTAATAATGAACTATCTGAAGATGCAATAGCAAAAATAAAAACAGCAGGAGAAAACATAGTTTATTTATATGAAAATGCAGATGAAATATTAACTACTTGTGTAATAAAAGATAGTAAAATTTTGGAAATAGAACCATTGGTAAATTTACAAGCAGGGGTAAATTATAAGATAAAACTAAATGAAAAATTAACAAGTAAAGAAGGAAATAAATACAATATTTATTTAGGAGTAAAAGAGTATGAAGGGGAATTAATAAAAATTCAAGAAGCGACTTTAGAATCAATAAAACCACAAATAGATTTTTATTATGGAATTTCTAAAGAGATATCAAAAGATGAAAATTTTATTTTAGATAATGATTTAATAGGGGGAGTATATACAGATATAGAAAAACAAAACTCTCCTTTAAAATTAGAAAATGGAAGTGAAGGAACAACAGATTATAGTTTAAATAAGCTAAAAATTAAATTTAAAATAGCAGAAAAATATATAGATTTAGATAAAAATGAATTAAGAGGAATTTCAAAATTTATAGTTTATGGAAAACTAAATTCTGATTATTCATATTGGAAAAATCTAAAAGAGATATCAAAAAATGAAGTATCAAAAAGTTCTATAATAAATAGAGAGATAAAAGATATTGAAATAGATTTAACACAATTAAAAGGTTATAGTAACGAAGATAGATTAGGATATGGTAAAAAAATAGATTTAGTAGTAATTCCAGTAAGTTTGAACAACCAAAAAGCAAATTTTGATAATAGTAAAATAATGATATTAGAAGACAAATATAAACCAGAAATAAAAAGTATATTGGGAATAAGTGGGGATTATGTACTAGAGCCAGGTGAAAATATAATAAAATTTAATGAAGATATAGATACAACAAAGGGATTAAATATAGCAATTAGCAATGTGAATGACAATATAAAATATGAACTAAAAGATAATGGCTATTTAAACAAGGGAACTTACTATTTCAATATATCTATGAAAAATTTAAGTCTAAAATTAAGTAAAGATTTTTTAAAGTCAGGAAAAACAGAATTGGAACAAATATTAGAAGTAGAAAACATAAAAGGAATATATCCAACTATGGAATTAGAAATAAAAGATAAAGGTATAATAGAAATAGTAGATATAATAGATACAAATAAAATAAAAGTAAAATTCAAGGATAGTTTATTTGACATAAAAAAAGAAGATTTATTTATAGCTACAGAAAATAATAAAGATATTTTTTGCAGAGAATCAGCAATAGGAGAAGTTAAAAATATTGGGACTGATTATATAAAATTAAAATTAAAAGAAAAAGCAAAATATATGATAGGTGATATATTGGCAATATATGAAGATAACAATAAAATAGGAGAGTTAGTAGTTACAAATATAAAAAAAGATACTAATAGTGATGAATATATTTATAATATCTCAGGAGCAGATATAACAAATATAAAATCGGAATTTGACAAGGGGAAAACTTTAAACAGTAAATTGAAAAATAATATGGTAATAAAGATAACTGCTTATGATACAAGTGGAAATCTTATAAATGAATGGAAGGACGAATATTTTAATGAGAATGGAGTTTGGGGTGTGAGGTAGCAGTGTTGAGATTAGATATTAAGGAATGGCTTAAAAATAACATTCCCATTTTGTTATAAAATACGCAATGTTTTAAGCGTTTTTATAACAAAATATGAGAACATTATTTTTTTAACGTTCCTAATTAATATATTGGGTACTTTTAGTTTAATATATATATAATCAGACTTTTTGTTTTATCCATATAGGGGACTGTAATATTTGGATAAAAAAATTCCTTTAAGTTTCCCCATTTTTGTAGTTTAATTGATAGATTAAATTAAAAGCACTTCTCCGTCAGTTTTACTGCTAGAGAGGTGCTTTTTTAGTTTCAGAATTAGACAACTAAAAATTCCTTATTGACAAAACTAAATATATATAGTAATATATTTACCAAGTTACGCACACGTATGCGAAAAAGAGGTGAACTAAGTTGATTACAATAAAAGATATAGCTAAAGTAGCAGGAGTTAGTCACTCTACAGTATCTAGAAGTTTGAATGACAGTAATCAAATATCTGAAAAAACTAAAAATAAAATAAAAAAAATAGCAGAAGAGATGGGATTTGAATTTAATTTAAACGCGAGAAGTTTAAATACACAAAAAACTAACACATTAGGAATAATAGTACCTGAATTTTTTGGAGATATAAGAATTGAAGTTTTCTTTGGTAAAATGTTAGGATATTTATTAAGAGAGATTGAAAAAGAAGGTTATACAAGTAGAATAGAATATGCAAAAAATAGTTTAGATAAAAAAAGTAATATTCAAAAAATGATTCAAAGCAGAAGAATTGATGGATTAATAATTATACATGAAAATATATTAGAAGATGAATTTGAATTTTTGTCTGAAAAAGATTTTCCAGTTATTTTTTTACATCATAAGCCAGAACTTTTTTTTGATAAAAATATAAATTATATTGGTACTGATAATTATAAAGGTGGTTATATGGCTACGGAATATTTAATAAACAAAGGACATGAAAAAATTGCAACTTTAACTTGGGATTGTTTAGGGATAGAACAAGCAGAAAGAACTAATGGGTATATAGCAGCACTTAATTCTAATGGAATAAAAGTTAATGAAAAAATTATATTTAAAACAGATTTATCATTTGAAGAAAATTATAATATAATAGAAAAAAATATAGATATATTTAAAGAAGTTACTGCTGTATTTGCACAAACTGATTTATCAGCTTTGGCTGTTATAGAAGCTTTAAAAAATAATGGGATTTCTGTTCCAAAAGATGTATCTGTAATAGGTTATGATGATATTGAATTTGGTAAATTTTTTAAACCATATTTAACGACTATTCATCAACCAATAGAGGAGATTGTGAAAGAGAGTGTAAAAACATTAATAGATATAATAATGACTAAAAAAAATAAAAGTATAAAAAAAGTATTTGAACCATATTTAGTAGAAAGAGATACTGTAATTGAGATCTAAATATGAGTTTGAGAGATAAGTTAGAATAATAACTTTTACTGCTTTCGCAAACGTTTGCGAAAGGTGGGTAGACAATTAAAAAACATACTAATTTAAATCAATAAAAATAAGAGTCGTAGAGTTATACAATTGACTAAATATAATTTACAAATAAAGGAGAATATTATAATGAAAGAAAAATGGTGGAAAGAGGGAGTGGTATACCAAATATATCCAAGAAGTTTTAAAGATAGTAATGGAGATGGAATAGGAGATTTAAGAGGGATAATTGAAAAAATAGATTATATAGAAAATTTAGGAGTAGATATAATTTGGTTAAATCCTGTATACAAATCGCCAAATGATGATAATGGATATGATATAAGCGATTATTATAATATAATGGATGAGTTTGGAACAATGGCAGATTGGGAAGAACTGTTAGATAAACTTCATAAAAGAGGAATAAAATTAATAATGGATTTAGTTGTAAATCATACATCAGATGAACATAAGTGGTTTGTGGAATCAAGAAAATCAAAAGATAATCCATATAGAGATTATTATATTTGGAGAAAAGGGAAAGAGAATAAAGAAGATGGAAAAGAGATAGAACCAAATAACTGGCTTTCATTTTTTAGTGGTTCAGCTTGGAAGTATGATAAAACAACAGATGAATATTTTATGCATCTATTTACAAAAAAGCAACCTGATTTGAATTGGGAAAATGAAAATGTTCGAAAAGAAGTTTATAAAATGATGACATGGTGGCTTGATAAAGGGATAGATGGATTTAGAATGGATGTTATAAATTTAATATCAAAAGTAGATGGGTTACCTGATGTTCCAAAAGTTAAAGGAGAAAAATATAGTTGGGGTGGAGATTATTTCATGAATGGTCCAAAAGTTGAAGAGTGGTTTAAGGAGATGAATAAAGAAGTTTTAAGCAAATATGATATAATGACTGTAGGAGAATGTCCGGGAACGACTCCGCAAGAAGGGATTAATTTTACAGCAGAAGAAAACAGAGAATTAAATATGATATTTCAATTTGAATTAATGGGAATTGATTCAGAAATTGTAAAATGGAATACAAAACAATTTGAATTAAAAGATATAAAAAGAATAATTAAAAAATGGCAATTAGTAATAGAAAAAGGTGGTTGGAATTCAAACTATTTAATGAATCATGACCAGCCAAGAGCATTATCAAGATTTGGAGATGATAAAAATTATAGAAAAGAATCTGCTAAAATGTTGGCTACTTTTACATTGACATTGCCAGGAACTCCTTATATTTATCAAGGAGAAGAGATTGGAATGGTAAATGTAGCATTTGAAAAAATAGATGACTATAAAGATGTAGAAACTATTAATTATTACAATGAAATGGTATTTGATAAAAAAGAAAATAAAGAAAAAATAATGAAACAAATTCATCAAATGAGTAGAGATAACAGCAGGACTCCAATGCAATGGGATGATACAGAAAATGCAGGATTTACAACAGGGAATTCTTGGATAAAGCTTAATCCTAGTTATAAAGAGATAAATGTAGAAAATGATTTGAAAGATGAAAATTCTATATATAATTATTATAAAAAATTGATAAAAATTAGAAAAGAAAATAAAGAATTAATTTATGGCAAATATATAGAAATTAATGTAGAAAATGAAAAAGTTATGAGTTATATATTAGAAAAAGAGAATAGTAAAATTTTAGTAGTAATAAATTTCTTTGGAGATAATGAAACTTTAGATTTAAAGGGATATGAAAAAGAGTTATTAATATCAAATTATGAAAATAGTTTAGAAGTAGAATTAAAGCCATATGAAGCAAGAATTTATAAAATAAAATAGAGGTGATTAAAAATGACAATAGTAACAGTATTAGGATTTACAGCGGCAACATTAACATCATTATCATTTTTTCCACAGGCGATAAAAGTTATTAAAACAAGAGATACTAAAAGTATATCTTTAATTATGTATAGTATGTTTACACTTGGAGTATTTTTATGGTTGTTGTATGGTTTTTTTTCTAATAGTATGCCAGTTTTAATAGCAAATATTGTAACTTTAATACCTGCAACTGTTGTATTAATATTAAAAATAAAAGAAGGTAATAAAAATTAGAGTACTCAACCAAAACTAGGAGGAAAATTTATGTTATATAAAAAATTAGGGAAATCAGATATGAATGTTTCTGTTCTTGGATATGGAGCTTGGGCATTAGGAGAAGATGGCTGGGGCGGTATAAACTTAGATGAAGCATATAAAACAATAAATTTGGCAATAAAAAGTGGGATAAATTTTTTTGATACAGCACCAATTTATGGAATGGGAAAATCAGAAGAGAGAATTGGGGAACTATTAAAAGAGATAAGAAAAGATATTTATATTGCTACTAAATGTGGACTTTTATGGAATGAAAATAAAGAAGTTAGAATTGATAATTCAAGAGATGCTATAATGTATGATATTGAAAAAAGTTTAAAAAGATTAAAAACAGATTATATAGATTTATACCAGATTCATTGGCCAGATAATAAAACTCCTCTTAAAGAAAGTTTTACAGCATTAAATGAATTAAAAGAACAAAATATAATTAGAAATATTGGAGTTTGCAACTTTTCATTAGAACAATTAAAAGAAGGGTTGGAATATAGTGAGATAGTTTCACTACAAAATCAATATAATTTACTACAAAATAGTATTGAAGAAAAAATAATGCCTTTTTGTGAAAAAAATAAAATAAGTATTATTCCATATAGCCCATTGGCTCAAGGAATGTTATCAGGAAAAATAGATGAAAATTACCAATTAAAGCCTGGTGATATAAGAGAGCATAACCCATTGTTTAATAATAAAGATAATTTTGAAAAAGCTATAAAAAAAATAAAAGAGCTTCCAAAACCATTATCTCATACAGCAATACAATATTTAATAGATAAATCAAGCGTGGGAACAGTTATATTTAGCGTAACTAAAAGAAATCACTTAGAAGAAAATTTGAAAGCGTTAAAGAAATATATGTAATTGTAATAAATGTTTTAAATTGAGAATATTTATAAAATTCAAAAAAATAATCATTAGAAAAACATTTAATGCTTTTCTAATGATTATAATGTCTAGAGATTTTTTTAATTGTAATTTTGCTTTAATTCTCTGCTATTTGAAGTATGGTAGTAGATTTATAAATTTTCTATAATATCTAAAAATTTATCTAAAGGTTGATCGCCTAATAATTTTTCTGTTTCGTTAAATAAAATATGAGGTACTGCAGATACTCCAAATTTATTAGCTAATTCATTAAATCTAGAGCTTTCTATCATTTCAGCATCTATATTTCTGTTTTCTAATGCAAGTCTGTGTGCATTTACAACTGCTCCAGGACAATGAGGACAAGATAATGAAATGAATATTTTTATATTTACTTTTTTATTAATTTTATTTATTCTGTCTAAAATTTGAGCAGATAAAGCCTTTTCATTTCCTGAAATACTAATTAAATCTAAAACAAAAGAATTTATTTCATGTCCTGCAGGGATTCCATAATATTTAATTCCTGTGATAGATTCATCTTCGTTGGTTAAAACTATTGCAGGGTATAATTTAATACTAAACTTTTCTATTTTTTCATTATTTTCCTCATTTTCATAAATTTCCAATTTAATTTTATCAGTTGTGCTTTTTAACTCATTTAAAAAAGCTTCTGTCTCTTCTATATATTTATCAGTTTCACTAGACTTAAAAAATAATATTTTAACCTCATTTTTTAATTTATTATCAAATGCTTCTTTTAGTTGTATTAATGTTTTTTCATCAAAGATTTTCATTGTAATCGCTCTCCTTTATATTTTATTATGTAAAATATAAGTTATTTATTTATCAAATAACTATATACAGATAATGCAGCTTTTGCACCTTCTCCTGCTGCTATGATTACCTGATTATATGGAACAGAAGTAATGTCTCCAGAAGCAAATACTCCTGGTAAACTAGTTTTACAGGAACAGTCTATAGATATTTCATTTTTTGAATTTAATTTTATTTCGTCTTTAAATATTTGAGAATTAGGAATTAATCCTATTTCTACAAAAATACCATCTAATTCTATATCAAATATTTTATTAGTTTCTCTATTTTTAAATTTAGCTTTTTCAAGTTTTTTATTTCCAATAGCTTCTAATATTTGATGGTTAGTCATAATTTTTACATTAGAAAAATTATTTAATTTATCTATTAATATTTTATCTCCATTTAATTTTGGAAGATATTCTATTAAAGTAACCTCTTTTGCAATGCTAGCTAAATCTATTGCTGCTTCTATTCCAGCATTTCCTCCACCTATTACAGCAACCTTTTTATTTTTATAAAAAGGAGCATCACATGTTGTACAATAAGCAATTCCTTTTCCAGAAAATTCAGATTCACCAGGAATATTTAATTTTCTCCATTTGCTGCCAGCAGCAATTATTACAGTTTTAGCTTTGTATTTAGTACCATCAGAGACATAAATTTCTTTTATATCTTTTTTTAATTTTGTTTTTGTTACTTCAAAACCTGATTTGTATCCAATAGGGAATTGATCTATTTGATTTTTAAATTTATTAACAAGGTCTTCTCCTTTGATATACATAAACCCCATATAGTTTTCAATAGCTTCTGTTTCTAATATTTGTCCACCAAATTTATAGGTGATAATTCCAGTATCGATCCCTTTTCTCATAGCATATACAGCAGCGGTCATTGCAGAAGGACCACCCCCAATAATTAGAAGTTCATAAATTTTATTCTCATCTAAATTTTTTGTATTACCGTTATTTTCAATATCAAATCCATCTAAATTTAGATTTAAATCCATAATTTGTTCCCCCTTTTTAAGTAAGAAATGATGGTATAATTATACCTCATTTCTTATTATACCTTATAAATTTATATTTTTCCAACTAAATTTAATTCAGGTTTTAAAGTTTATAGTTTATCAAATTATTTTTCAAGCAGAAGTATATATAATTTGTTATAATTTAATAGATGAAAATTAGTTTAGTTTTGTTATTCCAAAATATAATAAATTTACAATTAAAATATAAAAGTAATTAACTCTCTTTGAAATATAACTTTTTTATGGTATAATAATGCATAAAAAAAGTTGCAATATAAAAAATTAGGAGGATACAATGAAAAAAATATTATTATTATTATCACTGTTTATTATAACTATTTCTGCTTACTCAATAACTATTATTACACCAAAAGCTCCACCGGCGATACCAATATTAAGAGCTAAAGAAAATGACTCTACAATTAATATTCAATACTATACAAATGCAAATACAGAAGTTATACCTAAAATAATCAAAGAAAAAGGAAATTTATATATTATTCCTTCAAATGTAGCTGCAAAATTATATAATAAAGGAAAAGATTTAAAAATATTAGGTATTACAAGTTTAGGTCTTGTCTATTTATTAAGTAGTGATGAAAATATAAATTCAATAAAAGATTTAAACAGTAAAGAAATTTATATTGGAGCACAGGGGTCTTCTCCTGATGTTATTGCACAATTTGCTTTTGCGAAAAATAAAGTAACTCCAATGATAAAATATGGTTCTTCTCAAGAAATAACAAAAATGTTGTTGACAAACAGAATTAAAACAGCAGTAGTTCCTGAACCACTTGCAAGTTTGGTTTTATCTAAAAATAAAAAAGTAAAAAGGGTTGTAAAGTTTACAAAAGAGTGGAAAAAAATTGATTCTAATTTAAAAGGAATACCACAAGTTGCTCTTGTTGTTCCAACTAAATATTATAATAAAAATAAAGCTAAGATAGATGAAATTTTGTTGAATTTGAAAAAAAGCAGCGATTGGGTTAACAGTCATAAAGAAGAAGCTGCTAAATTAGGGAAAGAAAAATTACAACTTTCAAAACTTTTTTCAGCAAAAATTATTTTTGACTCAATTGATTATATGAATCTTGTATTTATTTCTAAAGGAGAAAGTAAATATCTTATTCCATATTTTAATCATTTGAAAAATATAAATCCTAAAATGATTGGTGGAAAACTACCAAATGAAAAAATATACATTAAATAAATTTATAGTAATGCTAATTGTCTTGTTTATTTGGCAATTAGCCTCTTTTTTTTACAATGAAATAGTTTTACCTTCTCCTTTGAATGTGATTTATTCTTTAAGAGATATTTTAATAAAAGAAAACTTTATAACTATAATTGGATATAGTTTTATGAGGACTTTAATTGGATTACTGTTTGCAATTAGTTTTGGAACTGTTATTGGATTGTTTTCAGGTTTAAATGAAAAATTTAATTCTTATATCTCTCCAATTGTTATTTTTATTCAATCTATGCCAATTATTTCTTGGATTATACTTGCTTTAATATGGTTTGATAATAATTTTATTCCTATTTTTATATTAATAATTGCCACTATTCCAATTTTTATATTAAATATCTCTACAGCTATTTTAAATACTGATAAAAATTTAATAGAAATGGCAAATATATATAAAGTAAGTAAAAAAAAGATAATGAAAAATATATATCTTCCAACAATAAAATCTAATTTTTTTTCATCATTAAAAATTGGTTCTGGACAGGGGTTTAAAATATCAATAATGGCTGAAATAATTGCTCGTTCTCAAAATGGGATAGGGGAAAAAATGAATTGGGCTTGGATAAATATTGAAACAAGTGATATTATAGCATGGAGTTTAATTATTGTGTTTATTAGCTTCTTTTTTGAGTTTATAATAAATTTATTTTTGGAGAAAAAATTATGATTAAGATAAAAAATTTATATAAAAATTTTAATGATTTTCAACTATTTGATAATTTTAATTTAATTATTCCCAAAGGAAAAGTTACTGTTATTTTAGGACCATCAGGAAGTGGGAAGACAACTTTAATGAGAATGTTATCAAATCTGGATAAGGATTTTAAAGGTGAGATTATTAATAATAGTAATATTTTTAGTTATGTATTTCAAGAAGATAGACTATTACCAAATAAAACTGTTTTGGATAATATCGAATTTGTTTTAAATGATTCAGAAAATTATTTAGAAAAAATAGATATGACTCTTTCTATTTTAGAGATTTTAGATAAAAAAAATGAAAATATAAATAATTTAAGCGGTGGACAAAAACAAAGAGTTTCCATCGCAAGAGCTTTTATTTCTCCATCAGATTTTATTATAATGGATGAACCATTTAAGTCATTAGATTTTGAATTAAAAATAAATATTATATATGATTTTATTAAATTATTAGTGCAAGAAAAGAAAACAATACTCTTGGTTACACATGATGTTTTGGAAGCAATTTTATTGGGAGATATTATACATATTTTTTCTAAACCTCCTACAATTATAAAAAAAACCTTAAATGTAGATATTAATAAATCTGAAAGAGAGATATATTCTAATAAAATTATTGAATTAGAAAAAGAAATTTATAAATATTTATGCTCTACCAAATGAAGTATGGATTATTTTTTATTTAATAGGAAAGTATAAATTTATGCAGAAAATAAGCTACGCCGTTTTTTTGAAATATGCGATTTTTCAAGGCAAAATTTTTCAGAACCCAAAAATTTAGAAAAATATTTATGTTTTACCAGATGAAGCGTAGCTTATTTTGTTATTATAAGTTGAAATCATAACAAAAAAGTTGTATAATTAGTTTTACTAAAGAACGTTTAAAAATATGAAACGTTTCTAAACCTACAAGGAGGATACTTATGCGAAAAAATGAAGTGAAAGATTTATACCGAAATCATCAAAACTATCTAGATAAACCTGTAACTGTTGGGGGATGGATTAGAACAATTAGGACATCTAAAAATTTTGGATTTATTGAATTAAATGATGGGACTTTTTTTAATTCAATACAAATTGTATTTGAAAATGATCTTGAAAATTTTGAAGAGATATCTAAATTAACTACAGGTTCTTCTATTTTGGTTCATGGAACTTTAGTAAAATCCCCAGGGTCAAAACAGCCTTTTGAAGTGAAATCTAATGAAGTTATTATAAAAGGGGTTTCTGAACTTGAATATCCCCTTCAAAAAAAGAGACATACATTTGAATTTTTAAGAACAATTGCTCATTTAAGACCTCGTACAAATACTTTTTCTGCAGTATTTAGAGTTAGATCTTTATTAGCTCATGCTATACATACTTTTTTCCAAGAAAAAGGATTTGTGTATGTTCATGCACCTATAATAACTACAAGTGATGCAGAAGGAGCAGGAGAGATGTTTAAAGTGACAACTCTTTCTAATGAAAATCTTGCTAAAAAAGATTATTCAAAAGATTTTTTTGGAAAAGAAGCTGGATTAACTGTTAGTGGACAATTAAATGTTGAAACTTATTGTATGGCATTTGGAAAAGTTTATACATTTGGTCCAACATTTAGAGCTGAAAATTCTAATACAGGTAGACATGCTGCTGAATTTTGGATGATAGAACCAGAAATTGCTTTTGCAGATTTGAATGATGATATGGAACTAGCAGAAGAGATGACTAAATTTATTATTAATTATGTGTTAGAAAAAGCTCCTGAAGAGATGGAGTTTTTTAATAAATTTATAGATAAAGGACTTATTGAAAGATTAAAACACGTTTCATCTTCTGATTTTGCTAAAGTAACTTATACAGAAGCTATTGAAATTTTAGAAAAATCTAATAAAAAGTTTGATTTTCCTGTGAAATGGGGAAATGATTTACAAACAGAACATGAAAGATATTTAACAGAAGAACATTTTAAAAAACCTGTTTTTGTAACAGATTACCCAAAAGGGATTAAAGCATTTTATATGAAACTTAATCCTGACGAAAAAACTGTTGCAGCTATGGATTTACTTGTTCCTGGAATTGGAGAAATAATAGGAGGAAGTCAAAGAGAAGAAAATTTAGAGACTTTAAAATCTAAAATGGATGAATTAGGATTATCGCAAGAAGATTATTGGTGGTATCTTGATACTAGAAAATATGGAACAGTTGAACATGCAGGGTTTGGACTTGGGTTTGAAAGAATGGTAATGTATGTGACAGGAATGCAAAATATAAGAGATGTTGTGTCATTTCCTAGAACTCCAAAAAATGCAGATTTTTAAGAAAATAGTTAAAATTTTAGGGGCGAAATCTATTTTCGCCCTATTAATTTAATCGCGATATTAAATTTTTGATGTTTGTGACATATAATTATAAAATAAAAAAAGAGCCAATATGTGGAATTGGCTCTTTTAATTTTACATATTTTTATTTTTCAGGATACGCTTCTAATGAATGAATAACAAGATCCGATCCTTTTTCCTCTTCTGCTGCATTTAATCTAAATCCAATTGTTTTATCTATTGTATAATAAACAACAAAACCTCCTACTAATGCGATAACTATTGCAGATAAAGTTCCAATTAATTGAGATATAAATGTAACTCCTCCTAGTCCACCAAATATTTTTAATCCAAATATTCCTGCTGCAATACCGCCCCAACTTCCAATAACTCCATGTAAAATCCATACACCTAATACATCATCTATTTTAAATTTTTCAGTTTCTAAATTAAATCCAATTACAAAAATGATTGCTGCAATTGCCCCAACTATAAATGCTCCTAATGGATGATAAATATTTGAGCCAGCACAGACAGCTACAAGTCCTGCTAATGCTCCATTATGAACAAAAATCGCATCTCTTTTAGAAAATAACAGTGCAGCTAAAATTCCACCAACCATTGCAAAGAGAGAGTTTAAAGCTACTAAACCAGATATTTCTCCAATATTTAAGGCACTCATTACATTAAATCCAAACCATCCTACTGATAAAACCCAACTTCCTAATGCTAAAAATGGGACATTACTTATTGGCAATGGATAACTTTTAGTTTTATCTTTTGAATATCTGCCATTTCTATTTCCAAGTATTAATATTGCAGGTAATGCTAACCATCCTCCAAATGAATGGACCACTACTGAACCTGCATAATCTGAAAAATTAGCTCCACCTATATTTTTTATAAAATTTTGAAAAGCTTCTGCATTTTGTCCCCATATAATTGATTCGAAAAATGGATATAAAAGCCCTACAAATATTGCTCCTGCTAATACTTGAGGCCAAAATTTAGCTCTTTCTGCGATACCACCTGAAATTATAGCTGGTATACAAGCTGCAAATGTTAATAAGAAAAAGAATTTTACTAAATCATATCCCATATTTCCACTAATTAATTGATCAGCTGGTTTCAAAAAACTAATTCCTCTTGCAATTGGATATCCAATTAAAAAATATACAACAGTTGATACTGCCCAATCTGTTAAAATTTTTACAAGTGCATTTACTTGATTTTTTTGCCTAACAGAACCTACTTCTAAAAATGCAAACCCTGCATGCATTGCGAAAATCATTATTGCTCCTAAAAGTAAAAATAAAACATTAGTGCTTTTTGCTAAAACGTCTAAACTCATTTCTCACTACTCCCTTCGATTTTTATAATTGATTTACTAAATACTATTAATATATTATATATATACATTTATTATTTTTCAAATATAAAATATATATAGTACGTATATATATTTTATATGGTATGATATTTGTATGAAAAAGATATTAATTATTAAAAGCTTGACAATTTATATGTATATATATTAAACTAAATAAAGAGGAACTGTAAAAAAATGAAAATAGAAAGGGTGTGGAAAAAATGAAAAAAATTGAAGCTATAATTCGACCTACTAAATTACATGATGTGAAAGAGGCTCTTAGTGATATTGGAGTAAAAGGAATTACTTTAACTGAAGTTAGAGGATTTGGGCGACAAAAAGGACAAACAGAAATCTTTAGAGGTGCAGAATACAAGGTTGACTTTTTACCTAAAATAAAAATTGAGGTTGTAACAAGAGCTGAAAGAGTAGATGAAATTGTAAAAATTATAATGAAAGCTACTAAAACTGGAGAAATTGGTGATGGTAAAATTTTTATATCGGCGATTGAAGAAGTTGTAAGAATTCGTACTGGTGAAACTGGAAAAGATGCGATATAAGGTTTGAAATAACAAAATATAAAGAAATTATTTTTCAAATGTTTTTCAGCATTAAATATTTTAAATAAAACTAACCACTATTTGTAAGAATTTAATTTCTCGCAAAAAGTGGTTAGTTCTATTTTTTTATAAGCTGTTTCTAAAACAATATATTTATGAGTTAATATCCGTTGACACTAATATTTTCCTATGATATAATCTTATTATTGGTAGGACAGTTTTACTGAAAAAAATTATTTTTGAGATGGAGCTATAGGATAATTAGGAGGAATAACCATGTTTAATATGAAAAAAGAAAAAACAAAATCTAAAGAGCAATTTCCAAAAGAAAGAGCAAAAAATTTTCTAGAAGTAGAATATACATATACTCCAGAAGAAGCAGTAGAGGAAGCTAAAAGATGTATACAGTGTAAAAATCCAGGGTGTGTTTCTGGGTGTCCAGTAAGTGTGCCTATTCCTCAATTTATAAAAAAAGTTTCAGAAAAAGAATTTATAGAAGCATATAAAATTATAACTACTCAAAATAGAATGCCTGCAATTTGCGGTAGAGTATGTCCTCAAGAAAAACAATGTGAACAAAGATGTGTGAGAGGGAAAAATGGAGAACCTGTAGCAATTGGAAGATTAGAGAGATTTGTTGCAGATTATTATATGAAAAATGCAGAAGATGAAAAAGTTGAGATAAAAAGTAATAAAATTAAAGTGGCAGTAATTGGTTCTGGACCTGCTGGATTAACTTGTGCAGGAGAACTTGCTAAATATGGATATGATGTAACTATATTTGAGGCATTACATACTTTTGGCGGCGTATTAATATATGGAATTCCAGAATTTAGATTACCAAAAGAGATTGTAAAAAAAGAGATAAAGAAAATATTAGATTTAGGAGTAAAAGTTGAAAAAAATGTAATTGTAGGAAAATCAATTACAATAGAAGAGTTGGAAGAAGAAGGGTATAAAGCTATATTTATAGGTAGTGGAGCAGGACTTCCAAGGTTTATGAATATTGAAGGAGAAAATTTAAATGGAGTTTATTCAGCAAATGAATTTTTAACAAGAGTAAACTTAATGAAAGCATATGATAAAGAAAAATCTCATACTCCATTAAAAATGGGCAAAAATGTTGTAGTAGTAGGAGCAGGTAATGTAGCTATGGATTCTGCAAGAACAGCATTAAGATTAGGAGCAGAAAGTGTAACAATTGTATATAGAAGAGGAGAAGCAGAAATTCCTGCAAGAGCCGAAGAAGTGAAACATGCAAAAGAAGAAGGAATAATTTTTAAATTATTAACTAATCCAACTAGAATAATAGAAGATGATGGGTGGGTAAAAGAGATAGAATGTGTAGAAATGGAATTAGGAGAACCTGATAATTCAGGAAGAAGAAGACCAATTGTAAAAGTGGGCAGCGAATTTAAAATAAAAGCAGATACTGTAATTATAGCAATAGGACAACAACCTAATCCATTAATAAAACAAACAACTTCAGAATTAGAGATAAATAAAAGGGGTGGAATTATAGTAGAAGAAGAAACAATGGCAACATCTATAGATGGTGTATATGCAGGGGGAGACATAGTTACAGGGGCTGCAACAGTAATATTAGCAATGGGAGCAGGTAAAAAAGCTGCAAAAGCAATTCATGAAAAGTTACAAAAAAATAATTAAAAAACCAGATAAAAATATTGGCTTTGATACAGATTTAAAGCAGAATACCTTTAAAATATTGTTAATGATACAAGAATGTATAAAATTTGAAAAAATGTATTAAAATAGTTGAAATTTTATAAAAATTATTGTATAATTGTTTGAAAACTGTATAAATGGAGGTTGTTATGGGGAAAAATATCGAGGTAATGGTAGATGAATTAAAAAAATATTCAAAAAAACCAATTGGAATTTTTGGAGCAAGAGCTTCAGGAAAAACAATGTTTTTAACTGTGTTATATGGACTTACAGGGTTTGCAAATGAAAATGATAAATTATCTATTATTTGCAATACTGCTGAAAGTAGAAATTATTTAAAGAAGAATTATATGAATTTATTAGAGGGAAAGCTGCCATCAAGAACAGAGGTAAATGAATTTACTAAAATTAATATGAATTTATTTCACAACGGGAATAGTTATAATGTTAAAACTTTTGATTTTGCAGGAGAATTATTAAAAGATGTAGATGAAAAAGAGGTAGATCCTTCATTCTTAGAATTGCAAAACAAAATGTATGATTTTTTCAAAATGTGTAGTGGGTTATTAATATTTTTAGAACCGAGTACAGATAAAAAAGTTGGATTTGAAAGACAAATAGAGGTAGATAAATTGTTTAGTTTTTTGAAAAATGAAAATATAGATTTAAATATACCTATGGGAATTGCAATTACAAAATGGGATAAAATAAGTACTGAATTGGAAAAAAGAAATTATGAAGAAGAAGAAGAAAAAGTAAAAAAATATATAAGTGATAATAAAATATATCATAATATTTATCATCTTATTTCTGGAATTAGTGATTATACAAAAATGTTCCCAATATCAGCATTTGGAGAAGCAAGAGAAAATGATTTGCCACCAGAAGAGTTAAAACCTTTTAATGTATTTTCTCCACTAATTTGGGCATCTAATAAAAGAGACCAAGAATGGGTAAAAAAAATCAAGTTTATTTTAAATAAAAATATTAATCCTAAAGATGCAAAAGAGGTAGTTAATGAATTTGTTTTGAATATCGAAAATAAAGAGCTGAAAGTAGAAGTTGAAAAAGCATATACAAAATATTTGAACAAAAGAAGAAATAAAAAAATAGTTGCGGGATTACTTATAATTGGAACTATAGGTGGAGCTAGCGGTTATTTTCTTAAGAATAATTATGATAAACAAAGTTCATATAATAAAATTATGAATGAAACAAATAGAAAATTACAAAAAAATATGATAAATGAGTTTATAACCAAATATGGTAGTAATAATAAATATTCAGGAGATCTATTAAAATTAAAAAAAGATATATATATTAGAATTATAAAAATAGAATCTGATCTGAATACAAAACTAAATTTAATAAACAACTATATTGTAGAATATAAAGATGATAGCAATATAGAAGAATTAAAAAAATTGAAAAGAAAAACAGAAAAAGATATTTCGTCAGAAAAAAATTATAAAAATTTAGAAAATAGTTTATCGAAAGAAAAAGATAATTATAAAAAATATTTGCTTTCTAAAGATTATTCTGAAAAATATCCAGAATATAAAAAAGATGTGATTCAAAATAAAATCAAAATATTTTTAAAATTAGCTGATAAGGAAAAATATGATGAGATAGAAAAACTATATGAAAATAAAAAGTTTAATCAATTGTATAATGAAATTGAAACTTATCTGAATACAAAAGAGTATCAGGATTATAAAAAAGAGGTTTTAGAATTAAAATCAAGCTTAAGAGACAATGAACTATTTATAAAATTAAAAAATAGTATTAAAGCTTATAACTCAAATAAAAATGAAAAAAACTTAAATGGAATTTTAAGAAATTCAGAGAGTTATCTGTCTAATAGTAACTTGCTTTTGCATGAAAAAGAAGCTAAAAATATTATATCTCAGATTAATAAAATAAAAAAAGGGATAAATTCAGAATTTGAAATAGATTTAACTTTAAAAAAAGTTAAACATAAATATATTAAAACTTATGTTATAATAAATATTGATGGTAAAAAATATGAAAAATCAGCAAAATTAAATAAAAAAAATGTTTATGTAGGAAGTTTTATAAATAAATTCAGAATAGGAAAAAAAATTGATATTGATATATATTTAGATGATAAAAAGGGAGTAGAAATACAAACAAAACATTTAAAATTAAGTTTTGGAGATATTAATAAAAATATTTTAGTAAAAACAGAGAAGGGTGACGAATTAATTTTAAGATTGCAAACGAATCAAATAAAATATGAAATAGGTGGATAATATGAAACTAAAATTACTTATCATAAAAAACAGAATAAATTTTGGTTCCACAATTTATTTTTCAGAAAATGTTTCGCCATATGAAAAAAAAGTATTAGAGTCTATAAACTATAAAGATTATATTAAGGAAATTGAAAAAATAAAAATATTAAAAAAAGATGATAACTACATATATTTTTTAAGTTATACAGGTGGGAAAGATGAATTTGGAAGAGATTATATCAATACAATTTCTGCAATTTTTCCTATTAAATTAGATCAAAATGAGATGAAAATATTAAAAAAAATATTAGAATCAATTGAAGATGAGATAGAAAAAGGAAAAGATATTATAGGAGATTATGATATTATATTAAATTCAGGAAAAGATGGAGAGGTTTTTTCTAATATAAAGATTAAAAATAGGAAAAAAACATTCAGAGATACTCTTATAGGAATAAATTTACTTTTATTTATAGTTGTAATAATAGGATTTGGAGCAAATTATTCGTTAAACAGAACTAGTTATAGAAAAATGTTAAATAAAGTAAAAAAAGAATCTGATTATTATAAAAAATATATCTTATACTCTAATTTTTTGGATTCTGAATATAAGAGGTCAATTGAATTTAAAGAAAAAGCAGCAATAAAAGATTATAATGAAATAATAAAAATTTATAATTCAAATAATTATAAAAATCGCGAGATATTAAATAAAATAGAAAATTATATTAATGATAAAAAATTTGAATATCATAAGAAGGAAATATTAGGGATAAGAACTGTAATTTTAAAATCAGAGAGTAAAAAAGAGTTTAATAAAATGATTAACTTAGTAAAAGAATATAATAAAACAAAAAATTATGAAACGTTAAAAAAGATAGAAAATTTGTTATATAAGTATAAAAAATCTAATTTTAAGCTATATAAAAAAAATATTTTGTTATTAGAGAATGAAATAGAGAGGTTAAAAAAAGGAATAACATCAGAAATTGAAATATATATAAATAATAAAAGTTATATATATAATAATAAAAAATTAATATTTGTTATAAAATTAAATAATAAGGTATATAAAAAAATTAAAAAGGTAAATAATAATAAAGAAGATTATATTGGTAGTTTTTATGGAGATGTTGTTCCGAAAAGCGAAATTAATGTAAAAGTATATTTAAATAATTTATCAAAAGATAATTTAATAAATAGTGTTAACATGAAAGTAAGCGATATAAATAATAATATTAGTATTAAAAATAATGATGTTGCAGTTTTTAAAGTTAGACTTTCAATTAGAGATGATTTTTTTATTATACATTTAAAATAATAAGATGATTGACCCACATATTAGATACTCTTGATTAAAAGAAGGAGGAATTTATGATAGAAGAGATAAGAAATTCATATTTAACAGCACAAAAATTATTAAATGAGTTTATTAATGAGGAGAAAAATATAGAAAAAACTGTATTAGTATCTAAATTAATAGCAAATGCTTTTAAAAATAAAAATAAAGTTTTAATCGCAGGAAATGGAGGAAGTACAACTGATGCAATGCATTTTGCAGAAGAGTTTACTGGGAGATTTAGAAAAGATAGAAAAGCGTTACCCGCGATTAGTATATCAGATCCATCTCATCTAAGTTGTGTTGGAAATGATTATGGCTTTGATTATGTATTTTCAAGAGGAATAGAAGCTTATGGAATAGAAAGAGATGTTTTTATTGGAATATCTACAAGTGGAAACTCAAAAAATATTATAAATGCAGTAAACAAGGCAAAAGAATTAGGGATGAAAACAGTTGGATTATTAGGAAAAGATGGTGGAGCATTAAAAGGTATTTGTGATTTTGAATTTATAATACCAGGAGTTACATCAGATAGAATTCAAGAAATTCATATGATGATTTTGCATATAATTATAGAGGGGGTAGAAAGAGAACTATTTCCAGAGTTATATTAATTACATCAAAAAAATGACGAAAATAAATTTCGTCATTTTTTTGTGTTATAATTTATCCAATTAATAATATTTTTAGTTTCAAAAAACCCATTAAAAAACAAGAAATCTTTTGGAGATTTACCAAAAGCAAGTGCAGGATGATTACTTTTAAAAATAGTCCCATTAGTTATAAATTTTTCATACTTACCTGCATCATTTCCCCATAAAAAATAACTTAAATTTGGATTTTTTTTACTAATATATTGGATTAATTCTTCTACAAATGATTTCCAATATTTCATATGAGAACCGGAATAGTTTTTATTATTATCAACTTTAACGGTCAATAAACTATTTAATAATATTACTCCTTGATTATGCCAACTTTTAAATAGTTTGTTAGGAGGCATAATCTGAAAATCATTACTTTTAATTTTTAATCTAATTTCAGAAAAATTGATTAATTGATTTTCATAACTTTTGTAAATATTCTTAACTATATTTTGTAGAGACCTTTGTGGAAATGGAGAGCTCCAACTTTCCAATCCATTTACTTCAAAAGCTAATCCAGTAGCAGCATTTTCTTGAAAATAAGGATCTTTTCCTAAAATCAATACTTTACAAAATTTAATATCTTTCTCTAATGCTTTAAAAATATTTTCTTTTTTAGGAGCAAACTTTTCACTATTGGATTCTAACTTTTTTAACACTTCTAAAACATATTGGATTTTTTCATCTGAAAAAAACTCAGAGTAGCTTTTATCAATATAAAAAAAAGATAAAAAATCATTTTTATTCATAAATTAAACCTCACTTTTACTTTTTAGAGAAAATAAAATTTTAAATAATTTAATTATCCCAAATAATATAACTAACGAAAAAATTATAGAAGCTCCAGATGGAATATTTAATAAATATGAAAATATTAATCCACTCATAGTGCCAATAAATGCAAAAAATATTGATAAAATCATTATATTTCTAAAGCTATTTGAAAAAAGTGCAGAAATAGCTTGTGGTATAGTCAATAAAGATAAAACTAAGATAATTCCAACTACTCTAATATTAATAACGATCGTTAATGCAATAAGTGTTGCAATTGTATATTTAAATAGTGTAACTGGTAAACCTTTTGTTTTCATATATTCTTCGTCAAAAGATATATATAATATTTCTTTATAAAAAAACATAAAGAAAAATATAATAATAAGATTTAATAAAAGCATAGCGTTAATATCAAAAGTTGATACAGCTAAAATATTACCAAAAAGATATGCCATTAAATTTGGAGCATATCCAGGAGTTATATATATTAAAATTATTCCAAGAGCCATTCCAAAAGACCATAAAATTCCTATTGCAGAATCTTCTCTTATTTCGCCTTTTTCAGCAATATACTCAATTCCAATAGCAGAAAGAACAGCAAAAATAGCGGCAGTAATTATGGGATTTATACCTAAAAAATATCCAATTCCAATTCCGCCAAATGAAGAGTGGGTGATTCCTCCGCTAATAAAGACTTTTCTTTTAGCAACTATATATGTTCCGATTATTCCACAAGAAATGGCAGTTAATATTCCTGCAATTATTGCATTTGAGAAAAAACTATATTTTAACAAATCAATCATCTTTGTTACCTCCATGTTTTAAAATAATTCTATGTGGAACAGGTCCATGTGCTAAAACTTCCAAAGGACAGGCATAAGCATCAATCATATCTTCTGTTATTTCACTTGTTGGGTGATAATGTAAAGTTTGATTTACACACGCAATTGATTTTACATACTGAGGAATAGTTCCAAGGTCATGAGATACTAATATAATTGTCATGTTTTTATTTAATTCTCTTAGTAAATCATATAAAGTGCTACTAAATTTTTTATCAACAAAAGTATTTGGCTCATCTAAAATTAATATTTTGGGATTAGATATAATAGCTCTTGCTAAAAAAACTCTTTGTAATTGTCCACCAGAAAGAGAGCCAATAGCTCTATTTTTTAAATCTGTTATTTTAATTTCTTCCATTATCTTTTCTAATTTATTGTTATCTTCTTTAGAAATAGCTTTAAAAATACTTTTTTTAGATGATAATCCAGATAAAATAACATCTTTTACTATTATTGGGAATTTTTCATCAATTAATTTAAATTGAGGTAAATATCCAATAAAATGTTCTTTTTCATCACTATAATATTTTATTTCTCCAGAAAAAGGTTTTAAAAGACCTAAAATTACTTTTAATAATGTTGTTTTACCTCCACCGTTAGGACCAATAATTCCAATAAAATCATTTTCATATATAGATAAATTTATATTTTTTAAAGCTATTTTATGATTATCATATCCAGCAGTTATATTATTAATATCAATAACCTTACTTTTATTCATTTTTTCCTCCTAAAACTTCTTCAAAAACTTTTATTGTTTTTTTGCTATTTTCTAACCAATCTTCTGAAAGAGGATCAATTTGAATTACTTTACCATTAATAGCATCAGCAATTGTTTTTGCATCTTCTATAGGAAATTGTAGTTGTACAAAAACTACTTTTATTCTGTTTTTTTTAGAAATATTTATAATATTTTGCATATTTTTAGCAGATGGAGATTTTCCATCTATCTCTATTGGAATTTGTTTTAAATTATAATCTCTTGCAAAATAACTCCATACAGGATGATAAACTATAAATTTTTTATTAGTAATATTTTTTAGAGAATCAGTAAATAATTTATCTAAATTATCTAATTTAATAATAAAACTTTTATAATTTTGGGTATATAATTCTTTATTTTCTGGAAAATTTTCAATTAAGCTATTATATATATTTTTTATTTCTATCTTTACCTCACGTGGAGTTATCCAAATATGTGGATCAGTTGATTTTCCATTTTTTATTAAATTAATACCAACAGATGTATCTATAATTTTCATATTTTTATTGGCTGATTTTATTTTATCTATCCATGCAAATTCAAATGGAATATATCCAATTCTAAAATATATTTTAGAATTATTTAAAAGTTTCATTTGAGATGGAGTAGGATCATATGTAGCTGGGCTTTTTCCAGGTGGAATCATTACATTTACTTTAAGGGTAGAGCCAGCTATTTTTTCCACAAAATATTTTTGTGGTAGGATACTAACAGTTACTGTACTGTTTTTTGTAATAGGTTGTTTAGTTTTTTTATTTGAAAGATAATAAATTGCAAATAAAAAGCTTAAAACAATTATAAACGAAATTATTTTTTTCATAATTCTTGACCTCCATGTTTTTTTTGGTATGCAGCATAGCATTTTGAACAATATCCTTGAAAATATAAAACGTGATTAGTTATTTTATAATTAAATTTATCTTCTATCTTGCTTTCTAAATCTCCAATGATACATTGATCAAAAGCTATTATTTCGCCACATTCTTTACAAAATAAAAAATGTCCACCAGTTCCATAATAGTAAAAAGATTTTCCTTTAAAAGAAACTGAATTAATAATCTGTTTCTTTGTTAAAAATTCTAATGTTCTATACACAGTTGAGCAATCAAGTTTATCTTTAATTTTTGATTGTATAACTTTTGCGGATATGGGTTTTTTAGAAGACTTAATTATATTAAAAATTTCCTTCCTATTTTCAGTTAATTTTATCAAACTTCTTCCTCCTTTTGCAAATGATTTGCACGAATTAATTGTAATACTTTTTATAAAGAAAGTCAACTGTTTTTTAACAATAACCAAAACTTATCATTTCTATAAAAACTATATATTTTACTTATTGTAAAATATAGTATATAATATTGATATAAACTAGGGAGTGTCAAAAGTTTATGAAAACTATAGCGTGGATATTGGGTTTGTTGTTTTGCTCCCTTCTCCTAAGATAGGAGAAGGGTTGGGGATGAGGTCTGAAAAGTATTTAAAATTACGTTATTATTTTAGGAGGGATTAAATATGATTTATGGAATATTATTATCAATTTTTTTAGGAATTTTAGCAAAGGTGTTATCTTTTTTTATTCCTGGAATTGGAACTGTTGCAATTGCAATTTTTTTAGGAATTTTAGTAAGAAATTTATTCCTAAAAAATCAGATTTTTAACAAAGGGATAAACTTAACCGAGAAAAAACTTTTGCCAATTGCGATAATGCTTTTAGGAACTGAATTAAATTTTGCTGTTTTGTTGAAATTGGGATTTAAATCAATAATTTTTATAGGTTTAATGATTACAATTACAATCTCGTCAGGGTATTTTATAAGTAAATTCTTTGGATTTGATAAAAAATTTGGATTGCTTTTAGGTACAGGAAATGCAGTTTGTGGTTCATCAGCAATAGCAGCTACTGCACCTGTTTTAGAATCAGATGATGAAAGTATAGGGTTATCTGTTGCAGCAGTAAATTTAATGGGAACATTAGGAATATTTTTTATACCAGTAATAGCATCAATAGCAGGATTTGGAAATTTACAAGAAGGAACATTAATAGGAGGGACATTACAAGCTGTAGGGCAAGTTGTGGCTTCTGGATTTTCTGTAAATGATAGTGTTGGAGCTATAGCTACAGTTGTAAAAATGGGAAGAGTATTGAGTTTAGGAGTTGTTATAATTGTATTGGATTTAATAATGTCAAAAGATAAAATTAAAATAGAAGAAAAAAAATCTAAATTTAAAATCATAAGGGTTCCATATTTTATAGTAGGATTTTTTATTTTAAGTGTAATATCTTCAATAAATATATTTCCTTCATATGCAATAAGTTTTGTGAATCTGATTGGAAAATGGTTATTAATATTTTCTATGGCAGCAGTTGGACTAAAAATTAATTTTACTACATTAATAGAAAAGGGAAAAAAATTAATTTTATTAGAATTATTAATAGAATTAGTACAGGTATCATCTGCAGTTTTATTAATTAAGATATTGTTTTAGGGATCGTAAAACAATAACATGCTCAAAGTTTCTTAGAAAAAAGGGATAAACCATACCTATTTTTCTAAGAAATGAGCAAATATTTGTTAAAATTGTTTGATAAAATTTGTAGATATGTTTTTATTAAATTATAACAATAGCCGAAGAAATTAATCTTCGGCCTTTTTTTATATCTTATTTTTTTAAATTATTACTACTATTATCCTTATTATTATTCTCCTAAGAATAATTTTATATCTTCGTCAACTTCACCAATTCCAGCAATTCCAAAGTTTTCAACTAAAACTTTAGCTACATTTGCTGATAAAAATGCTGGTAATGTTGGTCCTAAATGTATATCTTTTACTCCTAAATATAAAAGTGCTAATAATACTATTACAGCTTTTTGTTCATACCATGCAATGTTATAAGTTATAGGTAATTCATTAATATCGTTTAATTCAAACACTTCTTTTAATTTTAATGCAATCACTGCTAATGAATATGAATCATTACATTGTCCTGCATCTAGCACTCTAGGGATTCCACCAATATCTCCTAATTTCAATTTATTATATCTATATTTCGCACAACCAGCTGTAAGAATAACTGTATCACCAGGTAATTTTTCAGCAAATTCAGTATAATATTCTCTTGATTTCATTCTACCATCACAACCAGCCATAACAAAGAATCTTTTTATTGCACCAGTTTTTACAGCATCTACAACTTTGTCAGCTAGTGCAAATACTTGTGCATGAGCAAATCCTCCGATAATTTTACCTGTTTCAATTTCAGTAGGTGCTTCACATTTCTTAGCTAATTCAATTATTTCTGAGAAATCCTTTTTACCATTTTCATCTGCTTCAATATGTTTCCATCCAGGGAATCCAGAAGCTCCTGTTGTAAATACTCTACCATCATATTTTGCACCAGTTTTTGGTGGAACTATACAATTTGTTGTAAATAAGACAGGTCCGTTAAATGATTCAAATTCTTCTTTTTGTTTCCACCAAGCATTTCCATAATTACCAACAAAATGTTTATATTTTTTAAATGCTGGATAATAATGACCTGGTAACATTTCACTATGAGTATATACATCAACTCCTGTTCCTTCTGTTTGTTCTAATAATTGTTCTAAATCTTTTAAGTCATGTCCACTAATTAATATTCCTGGATTAGTTCCTACACCTATATTTACTTCTGTTATTTCAGGATTTCCATAAGCTGTAGTATTGGCACCATCTAATAGAGCCATTCCTTCCACCCCATATTTACCTGTTTCTAATGTAAGAGCTACTAAATCTTCAACGCTTAAACTATCATCAAGTGTTTTAGCTAATGCTGTTTGCATAAAGTTAAAGATTTCTTCTTTTCTTTCTCCTAAGACTGAAGCATGTTCTACATATGCAGCCATACCTTTTAATCCATATGTAATCAATTCTCTTAAACTTCTGACATCTTCATTTTCTGTAGCTAATACTCCAACCTCTTTAGCTGTAGATTTTGCTTCCATCTCTTCTTTAGTATTAGCTGTAAAAGTTGCTGCATCTGGTAAATTTTCAAGTTTTACTCCTGCATCTTCACAGACTTTTTTCATTTTATCTCTTAATTCTAATCCTTTTCTTATTTGATTATAAAAAACCTCTTTATCAAAATTAGCATTTGTAATGGTATTAAATAACCCAACAAAGATGAAATCATCAACTTCAGGATCTCTTTTTCCAATAGCTTCTGCTTTTGTGCTAAAAAAAGATATACCTTTTAAAGTGTAAATTAAAAGATCCTGTAAATTTGCTAAAGAATCATCTTTTCCACAAACCCCTTTTATAGTACAACCAGTTCCTTTTGCTGCTTCTTGACATTGATAACAAAACATACTCATTCTCATAATCCTCCTTGTATTTTTATTTTAAATCTCTATATGTTATATACTAGAAAAAAAAATATTTCCTTTTTTTTCTTCGTGACAGTATCTTATCAAATTAATCAACTATTTTATGTAACGTTTGTTACGAAAATAAAAAAATATTTTAAGTCATAAAAATAGTTGCTTAGGACGTAAAAATCTCTGTTTGGGTCATAAAAGTCTCTATTTAGGTCAGAAAAGTTTCTATTTGGGACAAAACAGTGGTTTGACATTGTTTTTTTTATCTGATAAAATGATTTGATTGTATAAAATAATAAAATTAAGGGGGTATTTATTTTGGGAAAAAAGCAAAAGATGTTAAAATTTTTAAAAATATTTGTATATTTAGGAATTGGAATAGCGTTGCAAATTATTTTTTTGTTTATTATATCAGGTGGTGTTGGAATGTTATTTGAAATAACACATTCTAAACTTTTAAGTACTGATATTATTAAATTTAAAAGTTCTGTAGAAAATATTATAAAAATATCAATGCCATTAATAATAATTTCATCAGCTATATTATCTAATATATCACTTATTTTTTTAGGAAGAAAACAGCTACAATGCACTGTTTTAAATATTAGAGAATTTCTGAATATTAATAAATTATTTATTGATAAAAAACTAATTTTTATTGTTACGTTATTTGCAATGGGATTATCCTTAGTTTTAAGTGAAATAATGGGAATTGTAATAAATATTTTTAAAATAGATATAAGCTCATTAGATAAGATAAATAATATTTTAGGATCATTTTCAGGGTTGATATATGTAATTTTATTAGCACCAATTTTAGAAGAAATAATTTTTAGAGGTATAATCTTAAGAAGTTTGAAAAAAAGCTTTAAGTTTTCCACGTCAATCTATATATCTTCATTCTTTTTTGCTTTGTATCATATGAATTTTATAAAATTTATTCCTATTTTTATATTAGGATATTTTTTGGGGTATATTTATAAAAAAACAAACTCATTAGGGGTTGTAATATATTTTCATATGATATATAATTTAATTCCAGTTGCGATTACAGTATTTAGAAAATATTATAATATTAGTAGGTCATATGATTATACTTTGAATGATATTGCAGTTCTTTTATTTGGAGTTTTATTAATAACTTGGGGAGTTGGCTTAAAGAAATTGAATTATATAAAATGATTATTAAGGAGCGTTTTAAAAATAACATTTCTATTTTGTTTTAAAATACGCAACGATTTAAGCGTTTTTATAACAAAAAAGAGAAACTTATTTTTTAGACGTTATTAAGGAGAGTAGATGAGATCTGGAATTGTAGAGTTATATATAGGTAATGGGAAAGGTAAAACAAGTGCTGCAGTTGGAACGGCTATAAGAGCAGCAGGACATGGATATAATGTGATAATCTTTCAGTTTTTAAAGGGAAGAGAGTCAGGAGAGCAAACTTTGTTAAAGAATATAGAGAATATAGAGTTTATAAAGTGTAATAATAGTAAAAAATTTATAATGGAGATGGATAATATAGAAAAAGAAATATTAAAAAAAGAAGTAAATTATTATGTTAGACAGATAAAAAAAGAAACTATTATAAATAATTATGACGTAATAATTGCAGATGAGATATTAGGTTGTTTGGAAAATAAATTAATAGGTGAAGATAAGCTATTAGATATTATAGATGGTAAATCAGAAAATATAGAGCTGATTTTTACAGGTAGAAATGCTACTGAAAAAATCATAGAGAAATCAGACTTAATTACAGAGATGAAAAAGATAAAACATCCTTATGATAAAGGGATTATAGCACGAGAGGGAATTGAATATTAAAGGAAAAAAAGAGAAACTCTTAATTAATATTAAGAGTTTCTCTTTTTTTAATTTTATATGGAATGGTCTAAAACTAATTTTAGCTTTTTAATTTAAAGTTATTAAATTTATCTAAATTATTATATTTTATAATATTTTTTAATAAAACAATATATTCGCTACCTATTTCAGAATAGCTATTAAGATAATTTACAGAAGATGTAGAGCGGTCTCCATTTTTTAAAGATTTTCTAAAATTATCATAGTATTTTAATTTTATAATTTTTGTGTAATAATCTTCAATACTTTCTTTTAAATTACTGTATTTTTTTAGATATATTTTTTTACCATTTCTTGTTTGTAGTGCTTCTATTCTATTATCCTTTTTACTAAAGCTCCATATTCCAAATATATTATTAGCTTTACTAAAAAAACGAGAAGATCCCCATCCGCTTTCTAATGCAGCTTGTGCTAATACAATACTTATGTTAGGAACTACAAATTTTTTATATAATTCGTCTAAATTACTTGCTCCAAATTTCATTAAATAGTTATTAATTTTTTCTTTTTCTTTTGTAGTTAAGTTTTTATTAGGTTTAATTTTTAGATTAAATATATCAATTTTTATGTTTTCAAATTCAGATTCTACAATTAAAATATTTGGTAATAATAAATTTATAAATTGTTCTTTTTTCTCTTTAGATGAATAATTTTTAAGTGAAAAATTCTCAATTTCATAAATTATAGGTTGAACTTCATTATCTGTTATTTTATAAATATCAGATATGTTTTTCACTATTATTTTTTTTGTTACAACGGTATTGTCGCTAGATAATGAGGAATTACAATTTGTAAAAAATAACATTACAAAGATAAAAAAGGCTAACCTAAAATTTATTTTCCCTATTTCCCCTAATTTGCTGCTTACCATTAAATCACCTCTAAAATTATTTTTAAACTATTTGTAATTATATAGTATCTTTTTTAAGTATTTTTGTCAAGTATTTGAAATGATAGTGCAAAATAGTTGTATGATTTTAGTCATAGATAAATGCAGATAATTATCTCCTAATTTTTATTCATCAGTGTTACTCTGTCTTTACCCCATGGTTTAAAATTTTTTTTGTGTAACTTTGCGAGCTTTGCGTCTTTGTGCTGAAATTGTTTTCCCTACAAAGACTTGACACTATCTAAAATTTTAATGACTTGTTTTTTTTTGATTTGAATGTTATAATAAATAAATATGTAATTTGAGATAAGGTATATTAAAAAAATTTGTTAAAATTGTTTTATGAAATATGTAGATATGTTCATATTTTTTTAAAGATCCTAATTAGAAAATTTCAAGTTATTTTTGTAGGAGTATAAAAAGTATATCTTTTTAAATTTATGTTAAAATATTAAAATCGTTGCATATTTTATTATAAAATTAGAATAAATAAATTTTTAAATATTCCTTAGAAACTTTAAAAAAATAGGTTTTCTATATTTTTAAACTGTTTCTTAGCTAAAATTTAAGGAGAGTGAAGAAGTTGGTAAAAATTGGTAAAATTCAAAAAATGAAGGTTAATAATATTGAAAAAATGGGTGCTTATTTGGATTCTGGAACAGGTTATAGAGAAGATAATATACTATTACCCAAAAGTCAATTGACAAAAGATGTAAAAGAGGGCGATGAAATAGAAGTTTTTATTTATAGAGATTCTGAAGATAGATTAATTGCAACAACAAAAAAGCCATATGGACAAGTTGAAGAATTAGCATATTTAAAAGCTGTAGATGAAACAACTATAGGTGCTTTTATGGATATAGGATTAGAGAGAGATCTATTCTTGCCATTTAGAGAGCAAAAATATACTATTGAAATTGGGAAAAAATATCTTGTAAATATATATTTAGATAAAAGTGAAAGATTATGTGCTAGTACAAATATTTATCAATATTTAAAAGATAATTCACCATATGTGCAAGATGATAGGGTAATAGGAATAGTTTATGATATAAAGCCTGGAGTTGGAATTTTTGTTGCAGTAGATAAAATATATAGAGGATTAATACCTGAAAAAGAAAATTTTAAAAAATTAAAATGTGGTGAAGAGATAGAAACACGTGTAATAAGAGTTCGTGAAGATGGTAAGTTAGATTTATCAATGAGAGAAAAATCGTATATTCAAATGGATACAGATAGTGAGATGATCTTTAATGAATTAAAGAAAAATCGTGGTTTTTTAGAATTAAATGATAAAAGTTCGCCAGAAGATATAAAACGTAAATTAAATATGAGTAAAAAATCTTTTAAAAGAGCTGTTGGAAGATTATTAAAAGAAAATAAGATAATTTTTTCTAACGGTGGAATAAAATTAGTAAAATAGACAGGAAATAAAAAAGTTAAGATTAATTTTAATCTTAGCTTTTTTTATTTCCTGTCTTTAGTATTTGAAAGCTATTTTGTGTATATTTAATTATAGGGTGGCTCAACCATAAAAAATCAATATAAAACTAGTATAATTATGAAAAAAATTGATATCCAAGTTATTATTATAATTGAAAGAAAAATGTTTATATGTTATAATTATTTTGTTACTTTTAGAAAAGGATTAATAACAAATTTGAAATAAAAAGTCTATTTTTTAACGTTCCGAAACTCTTATTTGAGTAAACTATTTTGCGTATAAACATCTATTTTATAAAAAATATATATTAGAAAAGAGGAGGATTATAAAAGATGAAAAAGAAAATTCTACAACTAAGGATTGAGATTAAAGGGATAAAACCTCCTATTTGGAGAAGAATTTTAGTGGAGGATAATATTACATTTTTAGATTTACATAAGATAATTCAAATTGCATTTGATTGGAAAGGGTATCATTTATACCATTTTAGTCCTGACAATTATGATGAAGTTAGAATTCTTTCTATGGAAGATGAATTTTATGAGCCATTAGATCTATTGGATTTTTTAGACTTAGATGAATCAAAAGATTATGAAGAGTCTAAAACTAAATTAAATAAATTTCTAAAAAAAGAAAAAGATAAGATGGTTTACTGTTATGATTATGGAGATAATTGGGAACATTTAATAAAAGTGGAAAAAATTCTTGATTTTGACAAAAAAGTAAAATATCCAGTATGTATAAAAGGAAAAAGAGCAGCTCCATTAGAGGATATTGGAGGAGTATATGGTTATTATGATTTTATGGATGCTCTCCAAGATGAAAACCATGAAATGCATGATGACTATATAGAGATGGGATATAAATTTTATATGAAAGAATTTGATGCAGAAGAATTTGATTTAGATAAAATAAATGAAAAATTGAAAGATTACAAAAAATTTGGAGTTTATGAAGAAGATGATGATTATAATGATGAGGATGAATCTATATCTGATAATATGGAGAATAACAAAAAAATAATAGATTTTTCTGATGTGAAAAAATTTCAAAAAAATAAGAAAAAATGATTTGTTTTATCAATTAGAAGAAGTTAAGAAATTTATAAAAAATCATTTAAATGTAAGAGGAGAAATTAAAGGGTTACAAAGAACAGATACATATGAAATTCCATTGGATGCAATTAGGGAAGTTTTGGTAAATGCGATTGTTCATAGGGATTATACCAATATAGGAAGAGATATAAAAGTAGGAATATATGATGATATATTAAATGTAGTATCTCCAGGAGGATTTCCAAATAGTGTATCTGAAAAAGATATTTTAGAAGGAAGATCAGAAATTAGAAATAGAGTCGTGGCGAGAGTTTTTAAAGAATTGGGATATATTGAACAATGGGGAAGTGGAATAAAAAGAATAAAATCATCTTGTATAAAACATGGATTAAAAGAGCCTTCTATAAGGGAAACAGGAGATTTTGTAGATGTTGAAATTTTCAGAATAGATGAAAAAGTTGAAAACGACGGATTAGCGACGGAAAACGACGGATTAATTTTAGATTATAAAAAGATAGTTTTAAATTATATAGAAAAAAATAAAAAGATTAATACAAAAGAATTAAAACAGTTATTAAATATAAAAGATACAAAAGCAAAAAGTATATTTAAAGAATTAATGAATAAAAATTTAATTGAAAGAAAAGGAAAAGGGAGAAGTACCTATTATGTAATACGAAAAAAATAATCTTTTTAACAAATTATAAAATCATAATAGGAAAAGAATAGGGAGGAATTAAAATGGAAAAAGTTTGTGTACATTTTGCAGAAGGATTTGAAGAGATCGAAGCAATAACAATAGTTGATATACTTAGAAGAGCAGAAATAGATGTTAAAATGGTATCTATAACAAAATCAAAAATAGTAACTGGAGCACATAAAATTAAAATTACAACTGATCTTTTATTTGAAGAAGTTAATTATGATGAAGTAAGTATGATTATCTTACCTGGAGGAATGCCAGGAAGTAAAAATTTGAAAGAACATGTAGGATTAAATGAAAAAATAAAAGAATTTTATAAAAAAGGGAAAAAATTAGGAGCTATTTGTGCAGCACCAATGGTATATGGTGGATTAGGTATATTAAAAGGAGAAAAGGCTACATCTTATCCAGGATTTGAAGTTTATTTAGATGGGGCTACAATAGTTAATGAAGAAGTTGTAACTTCAAATAAGATTATAACATCTCAAGGACCAGGAACAGCAATAAAATTTGCACTAAAAATTGTGAGTGATTTAAAAGGAGAAAAATTGGCAAACAGTATAAAAGAAGGGATGATTGTAAAATAAGGGGGATTTTATGGATGATAATTTTATCAATAAGATAATAGGATTTGAAAAATATAAATTATTTGCAGTTTTAATATCAATTGTAGAATTTGAAGGTATAGACTATTTTTTATTTCAAAAAAGAGCCAAAAATATTAGGCAGGGAGGAGAAATCTCTTTTCCTGGCGGAGAATTTGATGAAAATATGGATAATGATTTAAAAGAAACTGCTTTTAGAGAAACATTTGAAGAGATGGGAGTATCGAAAGATAAAATAGAGATTATAAAAGATGTTGGATATTTAATTTCTCCATCATCTATAATAATAAAAGGGATTTTAGGAAAAATTAAAATTAAAAGTTTAGATGAGATAAATTATAATAACGAAGTAGAAGAGATTTTTATAATTCCAATTTCTAAATTTAATGAAAAAAATCTAAAACATTATTTTGTAAATGTAGAATTTAATCCACACGAAATAGAAAAAAATGGAGATAAAAAAATATTATTTAATGCAAAGGAATTAAAATTGCCAAACCGTTATCATAAAAGTTGGAGAGGAAATAAAGTTCCAATTAAAAGTTATGAAATAGATGATAGAATTATTTGGGGTATTACAGCAGATTTGATTTATGAAGTGGTATCTAAGGAATGGCTTAAAAAGAATACGAAGAAAAAAATTGAAACCACTGGATTAACACAGATTAAAGCTGATGAATAAAAAATGATAAATCAAGTGAAAAATTTCCAGAAGAGCATACTTTTTAAGAATAGTGTTAAAAAACGATTTTATCTAAATTAATTTTAAAAAATAAAATAAAAGGAGTATTATTAATGAAAAAGAAGATTATAATATTGATATTAAATTTATTATTAATATCAAATCTATTTGCTAGTGTAAAAACAAGTTATCGATATTTGCCTTTTGGAAATGGATTGGGAAATGGAGTTTATAGAGTATTTGGAAGAACGAAACTAATAAGTTTTTATGACCATATTTATAAACAATATAGTCCAAATGAGATAACTCAAAACTATGTAAAAGATGGGATAGAATGGGGGTTAAATGATAAATGGCTCTCTTATGTAAAAGTAAAAAAAGCTAATTATATTAATGGAACTGGAATTTTAGATATAAAAAAACAATATAAAGATATTGAAATAACAGAAAATTATTTTATGCCTTTTGAGACGGATAAACGAATTTTAATAGGAGTTCTCAGATTAAAAAATATAGGTAAAGATACAGAATTGTCACCATATTTAAAAGTAGATGTAAGCATGGGGAATAATTTATCTACATTAAAAGAAACAGTAAATAGAAGTGGAAATATATTTATAGAATCAAATAGTGAGAAAAAGGGATATGAATATTTCACATATTTAAGTGATTTGAATAAATTTTCATATAAATCTAAAAAGAAATATCCTAAAAATTTAAGAAGGCAAACAGTTGCACTAGATAATACTATTGAAAAAATAGCTAATAATGAAATTGGTGTATTTCAATTTAATAAAATTGTTTTAAAAAAAGGTAAATCTAAGACTATATTTGTAATAATGGGATTGGGTAAAAAAGATAAACATAAAGATTATTTGGAAGAGATATCAAAAATTAGCAAAGAAGATGGTAAAACTATTTTAAATAATGAGATTAAATTTTGGGAAAAGTGGCATAGTGTAGAAAAATATCCAAAAAAGATGAAAGAAGATGAAAAAAATCTATATAGACAATCTACAACTATTTTAAAAATGGGGCAAAGTAGAGAAAAAGGAAAAGCTTATGGACAAATTTTAGCAAGTATGCCTCCAGGTCAGTGGAATATAAGTTGGCCAAGAGATGGGGCTTATTCAATTGTAGCATTATTAAAGTCGGGGCATATTAAAGAAGCAAAAGCGTTTTTAGAGTTTATGCTTAATGCACCTGGAGGAAAATTTACTAATAAAAAATATATTGGAGTTCCATATAAAATTTCTGCTTGTAGATATTATGGAAATGGAGAAGAGTGGAGCGATTATAACAATCATGGACCAAATGTAGAATTTGATGATTTCGGATTATTTTTATGGGCTTTTACAAAATATGTAGAGACTACAGGAGATATGAAATTTAAAGACAGATATTATAATATAGTGAAAGAGCAAATTGCAGATGTTATAGTTTCGCTTATGGAAAAAGAGGGATATTTAAAAGCTGATTCTTCTATTTGGGAAAGGCATTGGGAAAAGGGTGATGTAGATGGGAAAAAACATTTTGCGTATTCTACAATTAATGGATACAATGGATTAATTAGTTTTAGTAAAATAGGTGATTTGTATGATAATATATTTTATAAAAAAGAAGCTGAAAGAATAAAAAGAGGATTTTTGAATAATTTTATTTTAAATAACGTTATAGTATCTAGTTTAGAAGAAAAAAAAGATGGGAATAATTATGCAGATGCAGCAACTGTGGAAGCTATAAATTTTAATATGGTAGATGAAAAAATAGCATTAACTACACTGGATTTTTATGAAAAGAATTTGAAAATGAAAAATAGTGTAGGATTTAAAAGAAGTGATGATGGGACTAAATATGATAGGCAAGAATGGCTTATGATAGATTATAGAATAGCAAATGCGTATATGAAATATGATAAAAAACATTCATATGAAATAATTAGATGGAGTGTAGATAATGCAAAGGCTAATTATAATTTAATTCCTGAGCTTTTGACAGAAGGAAAAAGTAAATATTATGGTGCTATTCCAATGTGTGGATTTGGAGCTGGGGCTTATATAATAACTGTTGGGAATTATTATCTTGAGAATAAAAGATAAAAGATAAATTTTTTTTTGCCACTAATTTACACCAATTGGTACAGATAGAGAATAAGATTATGAACAAGAATAAATTTTATTCAAAAAAATAATGAGATGGGGGGAACATAATGCTATATAATATAAAAAAACGTGAAAATATAGAAGAATTATGTAAACTTACAGGTAAGGAAGATATTACTAAAAATGATTGGAGTTTAACATATAGTACATATGTTGGAATTACATCAAAAATAGCAGATGAAGATTTTAATTTTGAGGAGCTAAGAATATGAGTATAGAGAAAAATCTATATAAAGAATTTGTTACAGAATTAAAATTAAAAATTAGAAATTCTCAACAAAGAGCAATATTATCAGCAAATAAAGAGTTAATTATTTTATATTGGGAGATTGGAAAGAGTATTCTAATAAGCCAAGAAAAACAAGGTTGGGGAGCAAAAATAATCAAACAGTTATCAGAGGATTTAAAGAAAGAGTTTCCTGAAATTAAAGGCTTTTCTGAAAGAAACTTGAAATATATGCGTAAATTTTCTGATACATATAGAGATTTTCAATTTGTGCAAGAGGTTATTGCACAAATTCCGTGGTATCATAATATTACATTAATGGAAAAAATAAAAGATGATAATAAAAGGAAATGGTATATAGAAAAAACTATTGAAAACGGATGGTCAAGAAATGTTCTTCTTCATCAGATAGAATATCAACTTTATGAAAGGTCTGATAGTAAAAAAGTAACAAATTTTGAAAATACTTTACCAAAAGTACAGTCAGAACTTGCAATGCAGACTTTAAAAGATCCATATATATTTGATTTTTTAAGTATTGAAAAAGATGCTCTTGAAAGAGAAATTGAAAAAGAGCTAGTAAAACATATAAGTTCATTTTTGTTAGAACTTGGAGCAGGTTTTGCGTTTGTAGGAAATCAATATCATTTAGAAATAGCTAATAGAGATTTTTACCTTGATCTATTATTTTATCATATAAAATTAAAGTGTTATGTAGTTATTGAATTAAAAACAGGAGAATTTAAGCCTGAATATGCAGGTAAGATGAACTTTTATTTATCTGCTGTTGATGACAGTTTAAAAAGTGAAGATGATAATCCTACAATTGGAATAATTTTATGTAAAGAGAAAAATAATATATTTGCTGAATATACACTTCGTGATATGAATAAACCTATGGGTATTGCAGAGTATAAGTATAATGACATTATTCCTGAAAATTTACAAACGAAACTGCCGAGTATTGAGGATTTGGAGAAGAAGTTGAGAGATGAGTTTGAGGTAGTAGAAAAATGATGTGGGAGAAGGTAGAAATTTTGGAAAAATAATTCCAGGAACAACACCTGTAACAAAAAATAAATTACAAGGAGATTAAAAAATGAAAAAAATAGTAATACTAATATTTATATTGTTGTCTATAAATATTTTTTCTCAAGAAACAATTAATAACAACAAGCTAAAATTAAAATTTAAAAATGGGATAAATATCTCATTTTATGAAACTACAAAGGGGAAATTAAGAGTAACTGCATTATCTAAAGATATGAAATTAAAAAAGAACAGATTTTTTATAAATAAAGAAAAATCTAACGTTAAAATTAAAAAAGATGGAAATAGATATATATTAGGAAAATATATAATTGAAGAAATTAAAAATGGTTATAAAGTTAATTTAGAGTCTAATAATAAACTGTTGTATAGTTCAGTTTTTTCTATTACTAAAAAAGGATTTTTAGAAATTAAAAATAGTTATGATAAAGAACTATTTCACGGAATGGGAGAAGCAAATGATAAATCATCAATTATAGCCAAACAATTTATGATATATCAAAAAGCTGAATATGGCAATCAAGCTAAATTATATATTCCATTTTATTTTACAACTGGTGGTGATGCATATTATTATAATAGCAATTCTAAAGATATTTTTAAATTTGGAAGGAGAGGCTCTGCTGTATCAAAGGTTTATTCTAAATATGGGTATTTAGATTATTATTATTTTTATGAGAATAGTCCTAAAAAAATAGTATCTGAATTTTATAAATTTTCTAAATCGAACTCTTTAATTCCTAAATGGGCTTTTGGATATTTACAGTCAAAATATGGATATAAAAATAGTGAGGAAGTTTATAATTTAATTAAAAAATTTAAAAAATATAATATACCTGTAAGTGGAGTGATATTAGATTTATACTGGTTTAAACATATGGGAGATTTAGATTGGGATAAAGATAACTGGAAAGATGTTGCTAAATTGGACAGATATTTAGAAGAAAATGGAGTTAAATTAATAACAATATCAGAACCATTTTTTACAGTTGACTCTAAAAGTTATAAAGATTTTAATAAAAATGGAGTTTTCGCAAAAGATAAATATGGAAAAACTTTAAAATTAAGTGGATGGTGGTGTTTTGGATCTGAATATGGTGGGATAATGAATCCTATTGCTAAAAACAGTTTTGACACTATTGGAAATAGATATGTACAAATGAGAAAAACAGGAATTGATGGATTTTGGACTGATTTAGGAGAACCTGAAGGAGATCCTACAGAAGCTTATTTTAATGGATATAGTGAATTTGAATTTCACAATTATTATAATAGAGAATGGTCAAAGCTTATTTATAAAAAAATGGTAAAGGTTTTTCCAAATGAAAGACCATTAATTTTAAGTAGAAGTGGATTTACAGGAAGTGCAAAATATAATGTGTCTGTATGGTCTGGTGATTCATCATCATCATATATAAATTTCAGAAAACAAATAGGAATAGGAATTAATGCTGGAATATCTGGATTTTCATATTGGGGAAGTGATGTTGGAGGATTTCTTAGTGATAGGAAAAAACCTAAAAAAGAACTGTTTATAAGATGGATGCAATTTGGAACATTTGTACCAGTATTTAGAGCACACGGCTCTTTTTCTCCAAGAGAACCTTGGATGTATGATGATGAAACAACTAAACTATTAAAATCGTATATTGATTTGAGATATCAAATGTTACCATATATTTATTCAACTGCTTATGAAACATATTTAAATGGAGTTCCAATGATGAGACCTTTGTATCTTGAATATCCTAAAGATAATTTTGCACAAAAAAGCAGTTTACAATATTTCTTTGGAGATTTTTTAATGGCAGCACCAGTAGTTAGAAGAATAAGAGAAAAAAAAGAAAAAGAGGTTTATTTGCCAAAAGGTAATTGGTATGATTTTTATGATTTAAAAAAAATTGTAGGTGGCAATAAAATAAAAGTAAAAAGAGATATAAATAAAATACCTGTATATATAAAAGAGGGAGCAATATTACCATTTAAAGATTTGATTTTATTATTTCCAGCAGAGAAAAAATCAGAATTTACGTTATATAATGATGATGGAATTAGTAATAATTATTTAAAGGGAGATTATTCAAAAATAAAAATTATTTTAAAGAAAGATAGTGTTGAGTTTGAAGGTATTAAAAAAGAGATGACATTTAATTTGAAGATAGTAAAAAATGGTGGAGTTATTAAAAAAGTAGTAGAATTGAAAAAAGGAGATAATAAAATTTTGTTTGAATAATAATTAATAAAATATTATAATAGTAGAGACAGCGTTTTTATTATAACAAATAGAAAAAAGGAGCAGATATAGAAAATGAGATAATTACTTTAAATGAATATGATATAAAAAATAAAATTTATTCAATTAGAGATAAGCGGATAATGCTTGATAGAGATTTAGCGGCATTTTATCGGACGGAAACAAGAGCTTTGAAACAGGCAGTAAGAAGGAATTTAGAGAGATTTCCTGAAGATTTTATGTTTGAATTAGAAGAAGTCGATATTGAATATTTGGTGTCACAATCTGTGATACCATCAAAAAGTTATTTTGGTGGTGCTAAACCATTTGCATTTACAGAGCAAGGGGTATCAATGCTTAGTGCTGTATTAAGAAGTCCAACTGCAATAGAAATAAGTGTAAAAATCATCAGAACCTTTGTTAATATGAAAAATTTTTTGTCAGAAAATGCACAAATATTTAAAAGACTTGATAGCCTTGAAAATTATCAAAAAACATCAGATGAAAAATTTGAAATGATTTTTAATGCTATTAAAAATAAAGGACTAAAACAGAAACAAGGTATATTTTTTAATGGAGAAATATTTGATGCATATGTTTTTATTTCTGATATTATAAAAAAATCTAAGAGCTCAATAATTCTAATAGATAATTATATAGATGAAAGTGTCCTTACTATTCTTTCGAAAAATACAGAAAATATAAAAATTGAAATATATACAAAGAATATAAGCGATAAATTGAGGCTTGATGTTAAAAAATATAATGAGCAATATAAAAATTTAAAATTAAAAAAATTCAATGATTCTCATGATAGATTTATGATAATAGATAAAAAGGAAGTTTATCATTTTGGAGCTTCTTTAAAAGATTTAGGGAAAAAATGGTTTGCTTTTTCAAAGTTTGATACTGAAATTATTAGTATTATGGGAAAGTTAAAATAAAATATAAACAGGAGGAGAAAATGAAAAAAATAGCAGTAGCATTAATATTATTATTCACAGTGATAGGGTGTAGTTCTACAAAAATCAAAGAAAATTCTAATCAAAAAACATTGATTTTGGACAAGAAGATAATTTCTAAAATTAATAAAAGCGTTTATGAAGTTTTAGTTAAAAAAGTAGAAGTAAAAGGATTTAAGTATGAAAAGGAATTGCCTGTTAAAAAATTATCATATTCAAATAGAAATGATAAATATTATTCAATAGGAACAGCATTTGCAATTGGTGAAAATAAATTTATGACAGCAGGACACGTATTAGCGTTGGATAAAAAAACATTTTTTAAGGATTTTTTTATAAGAGATAAAAATAAAAAAGTATACAAAATAGATAAAGTGTATAAATATTCTTCAAATAAAGATTTTGCTGTGTTTTCTGTAAAAGGAGATGTTAAAAATGAAGATTTTTTAACAATAAAAGAAAAGTTTAATATAAATCAACCAGTTTTTACAGTAGGAAACGCATTAGGAGATGGAATTGTTATTAGAAATGGAGTATTGACTTCAACAACTCCTGAAACTGAAAATGGAAAATGGAATTGGATAAGATTTTCTGCACCTGCATCTCCTGGAAATAGTGGAGGACCTTTAGTAGATAAAGATGGAAATATTATAGGAATAATATTAATGAAATCTAAAAATGAAAATCTAAATTATGCTTTGCCAATATTAGAAACTATGAAATTTTTTGATAATAGTTTAGTTATTCATAAAAAAATTGGTTATGGATTTTATAATTATGATAAAACTGTAAATAAATATTATGATTTTAAAGAAAAATTGCCTAAAAGCATAAATGAAATAAGGAGAGATATTACAGAAGATTATCATAAAGAATATATTGAAAATTTAGATGCGATTTATAAAAAAAATAAAAAAGATTTTTTTCCAAATGGAGAAAATTCATTAAAAATAATTTATGATGAATATACTAATAGATTCCCATATGTTTTAGCAAAGGCTGATAATGGAGAATGGAAAGCTTTTACACCTAAAAAAATAGAAAAAAATGAACTGCCTAATGAAAGCTTAATACAGTATGGACAACTTTATGATTTTAATATGATATATTTTAAAAAGCCAAATAATATTAAAGAAAAAGATATTTTGGATAATCCAACAAAAATGTTAAATTTAGCTTTAAAAGGGTTACCTTTGTATAGAAATTTTGCAGGAGAGGATATACGAATTACATCTGTAGATAAACAACCTGTTAGCTCAAATTATATTGATGCATATGGAAGAAAATGGATATTTAATACATGGGATTTAGTGTATAATGATTTGCAATTAACAACAATGATTTTGCCAACACCTTCTGGATTTGTGGGATTATCAATGATGGGAACAGTTGATGATACGTACAATTTAAAGTATGATTTTAAAATGATAAGTAATTTTGTGTTGGTATCTTATGATGGCACATTAAAAGATTGGAAAGAATTTTTAACATTAAAAGATATATTACAAAAAAATCTAGTGGGATTAAAATTAGATTATAGTAAAAAGGATAATTTGAATTTATCAACAGGAAATGTTAGTATAAAGTATCAAAATAAAATTCCAATAAAAATAGATGAAGACAGTTATTTGTTGGTTATCTCTAATTTTATAAAAAATAAAGAAAATGTAAAATTAGGAATAAAGGGAATATATGTTTCTGAAAATGAAAATAGTAATAATGCATTTTATCTACTTGAAAACTTAAGACCAGATGATAGATTGGATAAAGATTATAAAAATAGTTGGGGGAAAATAGTAGATAATAAATATCCATTTGATAATGAGGTGTATATGAATGATGGACAAACAAGGATAGTAACTACTATAAAGAACAATAAAAACAAAATTTATAGTTTGAGCTTTTATTTAGAAGGGAAACAAGATGAAAATGAAATAAAAAATATGATGAATGAGTTTAAATCAAATTTACAAATAAAAAAGGAGATGAAATGATGAATATTATTTCTATAATAATAATAATATTAGGGATCTTTCTTATTATGAAAAACAGACCAAAAAAAAGAGTTGAAAATGATTTTGGAGATTCTAAATTTGAACAAAAATGTATAAATTGCCATTACTTGATGAAAAGTATAAGACAAGGAGGAGGACCTGTTAGGATGCCATTAACTCCAATAGAAAGGCAGGAACTTTTGGATAATAGGTTTGAATTTATAGAAAAATCAAATTTACCTTGGGAACTTGGATGTTATAAAAACATCTGGAGCAGAGAAGCAACACCAGATAATTATAAAGAATTATATAAGAATATAGTAGAAAAAAAGAGAAAGAACAAATGTGATTTTGTGAAATATGAGCAAGGGAAAAACTTTGAAGATATAGGTAAAGAGGATAGTGTAAAATAATTGTAGAATTTTAGTCACAGATAAACGAAGATAATTATCCACCAATTTTTATTCATCAGTGTTAATATGGTTGTATAATATTTATTGGGAAATAAAAAAATAAATTAAAAAAGCATACAAAATCTAATATCATAAGGTTACCAATAAAATGATAAAGGAAAATAAAATATGTAATGAACACTATGATTTGTTTATTATGGATATATTAAGTAAGGCGTTTGAAAATTTAATAATAATAAATATATTTTCTCAATAGGAAATCTGTAAAATGTCAGATTTCCTATTTTTTTATTGATATTTGGGTTTTTGTATAGTAAAATTAAAAATAGGAGGCAAGTTGAATATGAATAAAAAAATTATTTTTTTAAAGTCATTTATTATAATATTTTTATTTATAAATGTAACTATATTTAGCAAAACAATTTCATTGGCTACAATAAATTTTGAGCCATATTATGGACAAAAGTTAAAAAATGGAGGAGCTGTTGCAGAGTTAATAAAAAAAGTATTTAATGAAGAAGGGTATAATGTGAAAATAAAATATGTTCCTTGGGCTAGAGCAGTAGGGTACTTAGATATGGGAGTAGTTGATGGAATATATGCAATGTGGAAAACTGAATCAAGAGATAAAAAATATTTATTGTCAGAACCATTTTTTCCCAATGAAATAGTTTTTGTTTCTATGAAAAAAAACAGTATTAAATTTGATGGAGATTATAAAAAATTAAAAAAATACAGAATTGGAGGAGTTAGGGGATATTCATATTTAGAAACTATGAAAAAGTATAAATATAACTTTGATTTAACTTCTACCGATATTCTTAATGTTAAAAAATTGTTATATGGAAGAGTGGATTTGATTATAGGCGATAAATTAGAAACACAATATATTATAAAAAAATATTTTAAAGAATTTTATGGAAAAGAAGAATATTTAAAACCTATTGTAACCATGGAAAATCAGTATTTAGCATTTTCTAAAAAGGTCAAAGATGCTAAATTAAAATTGGAAGCATTTAATAGGGGATTAAAAAAATTAAAAGAAAATGGAGAGTATGAAAAAATAAAAGAAGAGATATTACAATTATCAAAATTTATTAATGAAAAAAGAGAAGAGAAGATAGAGGTTAAGAAATAGAAATTATTTTATATGGGGGGATAAAAATGGCTAAATATGGAGTTTTATTTGTAGATGATGATGAGAATATATTAAGTTCTATTAAAACAAAGCTCACTTCACAAGAATATGAAAAATATTTTGCGAATTCTGTAGAAAAAGCTCTTGAAATTTTAACTATTACAAGTGACATATATGTTGTGGTATTGGATTTGAATATGCCAGAAGTAAATGGGCAAAAACTTTTAGAATATATTAATAAATATTATCCAGATATAGAAAAAATTGTTTTATCTGGATATAGCGATTCCGCTACAATAATGTCTGTTTTAAATAGTTATCATATTTCTGCATATATAAAAAAACCTTGGACATATAATACCGAATTTATACCAATTATAAAGAGCTGTGTACAAAGATATATTGAAAGAAAAGAGATAAAAAATAAGATAAAAAAATATAATTATGAAAAAAAATTTTTTACATCAAAAGAAAAAGTAGTTAATACAAAAATTGAAAAATTAGATGAACTTTTAAAAAAAATAGAGAAGGAGAAAGAAGATAATAAAAAATTGATAGGTTTCATAATAAATTATGCACAACCTTATATAGAAAAATCTCAAGAACTTTTTAAGTTAGATCAAGAGGAATTAATAAAAAAGTTAGATGTAGAAAAAGAGGAATTAAACAAAGAAGCAAAGTTTGTAATAAAAAATTTAGATAAAATAAAAGAGTATATTCAAATTAAAACAAAAGCACAAAGCAAAAATAAAAAAGTACTTATTGTAGATGACTCTAAAGAAAACAGGCAACTATTAGCTAATATAATACAAACATATACAAAACATAAAGTAATTGTCGCAAAAAGTGGCTATGATATTATGAAAATTATAGGTAAATTAGATTCTGAAGATATAGGGATTATACTTTTGGATATAATGATGCCGGGAATAGATGGATATCAAATTGCAGAAGCTCTAAAAAATAATAAAAAAACTAAGGAGATACCTATAGTATTTATAAGTGCTATGACAGATATAAAAGATATGGCAAAAGCATTTGAAAAAGGTGCATATGACTATATAAAAAAGCCTATTAATAAAAATGAAGTGTTAAAAAAAGTAGAGGAACATATAAGAGCGGGTAGGTGATATATTTTGGGATCTAAGAATTTAACAGAGGAGATAATAAATAATTCGAACGTTGGAATTATAGTAAGTGATGATTCTGGGAATATTACTTTTGCTAATGATAGAATCTGTAATATTTTAAAAATTAATAAAAAAGATGTCATAAATAAAAACTATAATGAATTAATAAAATTGAATGTTGAAAATATAACTATTTTTGGAAAAAACATTCAATATTTTATAATTAATTTTATAGGAGAAATAATACCTGTAAAAATTATGTATTTAAAAACAGAAAATGAAAAAAAAATAACTTTATTTGAAGAAGTGAAAATAAAAAATAACAGATTAAAAGATATTAGTTTGAAAAATAGATTGAAAAACCTATTTATAAATTTTTCTATAGAAGCTATTAGCATTGATATAAATGAATTAAAAAATTATTTGGAAAATTTTCTCAGAGAAATTATTTCTGAAATTGGGTTTGATGGTGCAGGGATCTATAATTATAAAAATTTAAATAAAATGAAAAAATATTTTTTTATTGGAGATAAAAATTGCACTTTTCCAGAAGAATATAATATAGGTACAAGGAAATGGTTGAAAAAACAGATGGAAAATATGGAAATAATCTATCTGAAAACAGAAAATCTGAATAATGTAAATAATTTTGAAGAAAAGAAATTTTTAGAGAAAATGGGGATAAAATCTTTTGTGATGATACCTATAGGTATAAAAAAAGAACCTTTAGGTTTTATTTTTTTAATTTCAAAAGAAAATATGGTATCTCAATTTTTAATTGATTTTTTTAATATTATTCAAAAAGTAGTGACTAATATTTTTTATAGAAAATCCATTGAGGAATCTCTTATTGAAGGTAGTACAAGATTAATGGAATTTATGTCAAAAATAAAAGAAATATCTTATGTAGATCTAAAAACATTTGAGAGTATAGAAGGTAAAATGAAAGAGTATCTTGCATTATGCAATAAAACACTTGAATCCGATTGTTCTATGATTATAAAGTTACAATTAAAAGATGTTGTTTTAAAGGAGAAGTTTGAGATAAACAATTATTTTCAAATAATAAAAGATGAAAAATTAAAAATAAAAGCTGATAATAAGTTGTTATTAAAAATAATTGAAGAAGATGTTTTTAACAAAGGAATAATTATGTTAGAAGAAGAAAATAAAAATATATTTGAAAATGAGGATATAAAAATATCATTTTGGGCACCGATATATTTTAATGAATCATTTGCATTAGGAGTATTAATAATTGGATTTAAAGAACAAGAAAAAATAAAATTTTATAGCGAAAACTATACTTTGCTGGAAAGTATCGCAAGAAGTATAGGAAAATCTTTTGAATTGGATATCAAAAGAAATCAATTGTTAAAATCAAAAGAGGAGGCTGAAAAAGCAAATAGAGCAAAAAGTACATTTCTTGCTACAATGAGCCATGAAATAAGAACTCCAATGAATTCTATAATAGGATTTTCAGATTTGTTATATGAAGATGAAGATGATTTAGCTAAAAAAGAACTATTAAAAATAATAAAATATTCATCTAAAAATTTATTAGAACTTATAAATGATATTTTGGACATTTCAAAGATAGAGTCAAAAAAATTGGAGCTAAATAAAGAAAATGTAATAATAAGAAAAGTTTTTAATGAAATATATCTGATTTTTTTAGATATAAAAAATAAAAAAAAGCTAAATTTTATATATGAAGTATCAGAGAATGTGCCTGATATTATTCTTACAGATGAGCTAAGAGTAAAACAAATTATTATAAATTTATTGAGTAATGCTTTTAAATTTACAGAAAAAGGAAGTGTAAAATTTTTTGCAGATTATGATTATAGTGAAGGCAATCTAATCTTCGAAGTAGAAGACAGTGGAATAGGAATAAGTAAAGAAAATATAAAGAAAATATTTAATCCTTTTGCACAAGAAGATAGCTCAACATCAAGAAAATATGGTGGGACAGGGCTTGGATTGTCAATAAGTAAAAATTTAGCGGTAATGCTTGGTGGAGATATTTATTTAGAAAGTAAAAAAGGGGAAGGAAGTAAATTTCAAGTAAAAATAAATGCACCAGAAGAAAAAGATGAAAATTTATTAGGAGAAGCATTAATAAATAGATGGAAAAAAGACCCTGAATTAGAAGAGATGTTTTATTCATTTTTAAGCACTTTAAATGAAAAAATAGAAGATTTAAAACAAAATATAAAAGATAGAAATAAAGAAAATATAGCTTTTATAAGTCATAAAACAGCAGGTACTTGTGGAAATTTGGGAATAGAAAATCTCTATATTATAATGAAAAAGATTAATAAAGAAGCTTTAAAAGATAATCCAAATTATAATTTAATTATAAAAAATATGAATGAAATAGAAAATATAATATCTATAATTCCTAAAAAATATTTAGAAAAGAAAGAAAAATATAAGGTAAATATAAGTGAAAATTTTATTGCAAACGGAGAATATAAAATTTTACTTGCAGATGATAGTGAATATAATCAACTGTTAATAAAAAAATTACTTGCTAAATTAGGATTAAATTGTGTATCAGTTGAAAATGGATTGGAAGCAATAGAAGAATTAAAGAAAAGTGATTATGATATATTACTTTTAGATAGGCAAATGCCTATTATGGATGGAGAAGAAACGCTTAAAGAATTAAATAAATATGATAAATATATAAAAATAAAAAAAATAATATTAACAGCAGATGCACAGGAAAAAGTAAAAGAAAATTTTTTTAAATTGGGGTGTTATGATTTTATATCAAAACCAATAGAGAAAGAAAAATTTTATAATGTAATAAAACGGGCAATAATCAGTGTTAAAAAAAATAAAATTATAAATATTTATAGTAAAAGAGAAAAAGAAAAGTTAAAAAAATTTATTTCAGATTTAGAAGAAAATTTATATATATTTGATCCTGATAATTTGGAATTTATAATGGAAAATATGGATAAAAATCTTATATATTATAATGAAATAAAACCAAAGCTTAAAAAAATTATAGATACTTTTGATGATGAAGGACTTGAAGAATTAATTAATAATTTAAAATCAATAATTAAGGTGGTTTAAATGGATAAAATTAAATTAAATAAAATGGATGAAGGTGTATTTGTAATAGTAACTGAAAAAATAAGTATGGATGAGCTTATATCTTTTATAGCTGAAAATGATGTTGAAAATCCTGATGTTGAAAAAATAAGTTATGCTTTTGAACATATAGGAGAGGAAGTAAAAATAGCAGAATATTATGGAGAAATATCTTTGAAGTCTCATTTTGAAATAACAGTAAGTACCAATAAAATGGAAGCCTATTTAATAGTTGGATATTCGCAAGGTGGAAAAATTCCTGATTATTCTGATATAATAGATGAGTTGCAGAATATGGGAATAATAAAAGGGATAAAAGAAAAAGCAATAAAAGATTTGATAGAAATAGAAAATTTTAACAGTAAAATTAAAATAGCAGAAGGGAAATTTCCCATAGATGGTAAAAATTCTTATACAAAATATCTAAAAGGATTGAAAAAAAATAAGACTAAAAGACCTACTATTGATATTGATGGGAAAGCAGATTTTAAAAATATAAATTTTTTAGAAACAGTATTAAAAGGGGAAGTATTAGCGAAAAAAATATCTGCCACTAAAGGGGTAGATGGATATGATATATTTGGAAATGTATTAAAAGCTAAAGATGGAAAAGATATAAAATTAAAAAAAGGAAAAAATACTATAATAACAGAAGATGGTATGCAAATTATAGCTAATGTAGATGGAATGCCAATAATAAGAGATAATAAAATTGAAGTAGAAAATGTGCTTATGGTTGAAGAAGTAGGAGTAGAAACAGGAAATATAGATTTTAATGGAAGCGTAGTAGTAAGAGGAGATGTAAAATCTGAATATATAATAAAAGCGACTGGAGAAATACAGGTATTGGGAAATGTAGAAAATGCGATACTTCAATCTAATGGGGAGATTGTTATAAAAGGGAATTGTTTTGGTAAAGAGGATTCTTTAATTAGTGCAGAAGGGGATATTTTTCTTAATTTTGCAGAAAATATAGAAATAAAAACAAAAAAAGATTTAATTATTAATGAAGGATTAATAAATTGCAAAGTGTATGCTGAAGGGAAAGTTGTAGCAATTACTAAAAGCGGTTCAATAATAGGTGGAGAAACAAGAGGTGAAGCTGGTATAGAAGTTTTAAATGCTGGTTCGAAAACAGGGGCACAAACCGAATTAAAAATTTTAGGAAAATCAAAAGTGGTTGAGAGGATAAAAGAGAAATTAAAAGATATCGATTGGGAAATAAAAGTGATAGAAAAAAATATAATTAGCTTACAATATATAAAAAAAAATGTTCCTCAATTATATGGTGATGAAAAAGAAGAACTGTTTATGAAATTAATAAAAAATAAAATGGGTTTATTAAATGATAAGAAAGTTTTGGAAATAAGATATAATGTGTATAAAGAAAAAATGGAAAGAGAGGAATTTCCAAAAATAATTGTAAGAAATAGATGTTATTTTGGAGTTAAAATAACATTAAAAGAGAGAAATTTTGAAGTAAATGAAGATATTGAGAGGATAAAATTTTTCCTAAAAGATGATAGAGTAGAGCATGAGTTTGTGTAATTTTTTTTTTGAAAATTTAAGTTGAATAAAAAAACAATTGACAAATTTTAATATTAGTGATATTTTATAGTTGTTAAGACAGATTCATTTTTAAAATTAAATATTTACCGCTAGGGGAGCAATTTTGCTGAGAGGAAAAATATTTCCGACCCTTAGAACCTGATTTCTGGATAATACCAGCGTAGGAAAGCGATAATTTTATACTTTATATTAAAAGATATTAAAAAGATTATTTGAAATATCTATAATGAAATATTCAAAAATTTTGAGATTCCATTACAAGTTTAATAGGGATAATTTTTTAAACTTTTAAATATTAATATAGTATATTTTTAACCGCATACCTATGTATGCGGTTTTTTATGTTTATGGAATGATTAATTGGTTGATACCATCTGTACCGGTTCATTTGTAAGGGCAATTTACGAATTGCCCAAATAAAGAGATTATTTTAAGCATATTAATCAATAGTCATAATTTTTTAGGAGGTGATATATTGGAAATTGTTATTAATGGCGAAAAAAGATTGTTATTAGAAGAAATATCAGTAGAAAATCTTATATTTTTATTAAAATTAAATAAAAACAGTATTTTAGTAGAATTGAATTTGGAAATAATTAAAAAGTATGAGTGGGAAAATACTATTATTAGCGAAGGGGATTCTGTTGAAATTATAACTTTTATGGGAGGAGGATAAAATGAAAGATATTTTAAAAATAGGGAATAAAGAATTTAGTAACAGATTATTTACAGGAACAGGTAAGTTTAGAGATAAAAATTTAATAAAAGGTATGTTAGAAAAAAGTGGCTCGGAAATGATTACAATAGCTTTAAGGCGAGTTAATTTATCTAATCCTGATGACAATATATTAAGTTATATTCCAAAAAATATAACAGTTTTGCCAAATACATCAGGAGCTAGGAATTATAAAGAAGCTGTTAGAATTGCAAAAATAGCAAGAGAAGCTGGATGTGGGAATTTTATAAAAATAGAGATAATACATGATAGTAAATATTTAATGCCAGATAATGAAGAAACTATAAAAGCAACTAAAATTTTAGCAGATGATGGATTTATAGTTTTACCATATATAATGGCTGACTTAATAAGCTGTAAAAAATTAGAAGATGTAGGAGCTAGCGCTGTAATGCCATTAGGTTCTCCAATTGGCTCAAATAAAGGGTTACAAACTAAAAGTTTAATAAAAATAATTATAGAAAATAGTAATGTTCCTGTAATTGTAGATGCTGGAATTGGAGCACCATCACAAGCAGCAGAAGCAATGGAGATGGGAGCAGATGCGGTACTTGTAAACACAGCAATTGCAACTGCAGAAAATCCTTTATTAATGGGAGAAGCATTTTCAATGGCGATAAAAGCTGGAAGAATGGCTTTTTTAGCAAAATTAGCTAAAGAAAATAGATATGCAGCTGCTTCTTCGCCTCTTACGGGATTTTTACATATGAATGGAAATGGGAAGATATAATTGACAATGGACAATGATTTAGGAGTGCTTAAAAATAGAATAAGAGAAGTAAAAAATAAAATAGTGCTCTTCTAAGTTAGGGGAGGATTTAGGTCAATGCTTTAAGTTAAGAAAAATATCCTATATTTTCTTATTATTTGCTAAAAATCACCCTCTCAGTCACTAGCGTGACAGCTCTCCCAGAGGGAGAGCCAAAAAGCCTCTCCTTTTAGGAGAGGTGGCAGCGAAGCTGACGGAGAGGTAGGGTTAGCGACTTTAGGTTAGGTCTAAACTAGAACAGAATAAATCAAAAATTTGGAGGGAAAATGAGTTTTTTTAATGTTTTAAAAAATTTTAATGAATTTAATTTTAATGAATATTTTGAACAAGTAACTGAAAAAATGGTGTTGGATTCTCTTGTTAAAAAAGAGCTGGATTATTACGATTTTTTAAATTTATTATCTCCAAAAGCTGAAAATAATTTGGAGATGATTGCTAAAAAAGCTCATGATATAACAGTTCAAAATTTTGGATATACAATAAATTTATATCTACCTATGTATTTATCCAATTATTGTAGTAGCGATTGTTTATATTGTGGATTTAGCAAAAACAATCATATTACAAGAAAAAAATTAACATTAGATGAAGTAGAAAAAGAAGCAATTGAGATATCCAAAACAGGAATTAAACATATTTTAATTTTGACAGGAGAATCAAAAGAGATTACTCCAATAAATTATACAATAAAAGTTGTTGAAATATTAAAAAGATATTTTTCATTTGTAGGAATAGAGATGTTTCCTATGGATGAAGATGATTATGCAAAATTATTTGAAGCTGGAGTTGATGGGTTAACTGTTTATCAAGAAGTATATAATAAAGAAATTTATGAAAAAGTACATATTTCAGGAGAAAAAAGAGATTATAATTACAGACTTGAGACTCCAGAAAGAGGAGCAAAAGCAGGATTTAGAAATATTAATATAGGAAATTTATTTGGACTTGGAGATATTAAAAGTGAAGCTTTTTTTAGCGGAATACACGCTAAATATTTAACTGATAAATATTTGGACACAGAATTTGGATTGTCACTTCCAAGAATTAACAGAGCAGAAGGAGGATTTAAACCTTTTTCACATTTAAATGATATTTCGTTTGTACAAATTATGAGTGCATATAGATTATTTTTACCTAAAGTTGAAATAAATATTTCTACAAGAGAAAAGCCAGAATTTAGAGATAATTTATTAAATATTTGTGCTACAAAATTTTCTGCTGGCTCAAAAACAGAAGTTGGGGGTTATACTTTGGCTAAAACAGAACCACAATTTGAAATTTCGGATAATAGAAATACAGAAGAGATAATAAAAAAAATAAAAGATATGGGATATCAACCAATATTAAAAAATTGGGAGATGATATGATAGGAATAGCAGGTGTAGGAGGGATTGGTTCTAATGTCGCAGTTAATTTAGTTAGAAGTGGTATAACCAAATTAAAAATAGTTGATTTTGATAAAATAGATATTTCAAATTTAAATAGACAATTTTATTTTGAAAATCAAATTGGGAAAAATAAAGTGGAGGCTTTAAAAGAAAACTTATTGAAAATAAATAATAGATTAGAAATTATAACTATAAATAAAAAAATAGTTAATGAAAATATTGAAGAGATATTTAATGATTGCAATATAATTGTAGAAGGTTTTGATAGTAAATATTATAAAGCAATGTTAGTAGAAAAATTTATTGATAATAAGGATTTAATAGTTTCTGCTTCTGGAATTGCAGACAATGATGTCGAAAATATTAAAGTAAAAAAGATTCAAAATAGTTGTTATATTGTAGGAGATTTGGAAAAAGATGTAGAAAATTATAAAACATTTTCTACAAAAGTTAATATTGTCGCTGCAATTATGGCAAATATTATATTGGAAAAAGGAGATTTTTATGAAAAAAATCTATAGAATTTTAGATGCAAACGTAAATAGAGCTTCAGAAGGAATTCGAGTAGTAGAAGATATTTGTAGATTTTATTTTGAAAATGAAACTCTTACAGAAAAGTTGAGGAATATTAGACATAATATTAGAAAAAGTTTAAAAGATATTGATATTTATATGATTGAAGAAAGAGATTCAGAACATGATATAGGTAAAAATATTACTTTAAACAGTGTTATTGATAAAAAAGATTCTGTATCTCAAATTATAACTGCAAATTTTAAAAGAGCTCTTGAGGCTGTAAGAGTTATTGAAGAGATATTAAAAACATTAGATAATATGTATTTAATAGGTAAAAAATTTGAAACTATTCGTTATGAACTTTATTATTTAGAGAAAGATGTAACACAACTAATTAACAAAAAAATTATTCCAGAAGGAATTTATGGAATAACAATGGAAGAGAGTTCTAACGGAAAAAATAATATTGAAATCGTGAAAGAGATGATAGAGAATGGGATAAAAATTATTCAATATAGAGAAAAAAGGAAATCTTTTAGAGATATGTATAAAGAAGGATTGGAATTAAGACAATTAACAAAAGAAAATGGAGTTACTTTAATAATAAATGATTATATAGAATTAGCAATGATGTTAGATGCTGATGGAGTACATATTGGGCAAGATGATTGGCCAATTGAAGAGGTTAGAAAATTAATAGGGAGTGATAAAATTATTGGCGTATCTACTCATTCAAAAGAAGATGCTATAGAAGCTGTAAAAAATGGAGCCGACTATTTAGGAGTAGGACCAATTTTTAAGACAAATACAAAAGATTATAAAACTGTTGGATTTGAATATTTAGAATTTGTAAGTGAAAATATTAAAATTCCTTTTGTAGCAATTGGAGGAATAAAAGAGAATAATTTAGAAGAAATAGTGAAAAGAGGAGCAACTAGAATAGCGCTTGTAACAGAAATAACAGGAGCTGAAAATATGAATGAAAAGATTGGGAAGTTAAATGAAATTATAAAAAAATAAAAGGAGAAATTAAAAATGAAATATACAACTCAAATGGATGCGGCGAAAAAAGGAATTATTACAAAACAGATGAAAGAGGTAGCATTTGAAGAAAATTTGGATGTAGAAATAATCAGGGAAAAATTATCAAAAGGGACAGTTGTAATACCTGCAAATAAAAACCACATATCTTTAATTGGAAAAGGGGTTGGAGATGGATTAAAAACAAAAATAAATGTAAATTTAGGAGTATCAGAAGACACTTGCAATATTGATACAGAAGTAGAAAAAGCAAAATATGCTATAAATCTGAAAGCAGATGCAATAATGGATTTAAGTACTTTTGGGAATACAGGAGAATTTAGGAAAAAACTTGTTAATGTATCTCCAGTAATGTTAGGGACAGTTCCTGTATATGATGCAGTTGCACAATTTGGAAAAACTATAAAAGATATTAGTGTAGATGATTTTTTTAGTATAGTTGAAACTCATGCAAAAGATGGTATAGATTTTTTAACTATTCATGCTGGATTAAATAGAACTTCTATTGAGAGGGTACAAAAAAATGAAAGATTAACACATATTGTGAGTAGAGGTGGTTCAGTATTATATCAATGGATGTTAGAAAATGATAAAGAGAATCCTTTTTATGAAAATTATGATAGATTGCTTGAAATTTGTAAAAAGCATGATGTAACTTTAAGTTTAGGCGATGGATTAAGGCCTGGAAGTTTAAAAGATGCAACAGATGCTCCACAAATTCAAGAATTAATCATTTTGGGAGAGCTTACAAAAGAAGCTTGGAAAGAAAACGTGCAAGTGATGATAGAAGGTCCAGGTCATGTTCCATTAAATGAGATTGCTGCAAATATGCAAATTCAAAAAAAATTATGTCATGGTGCTCCATTTTATGTGTTAGGACCAATAGTTACAGATATAGCCCCAGGATATGACCATATTACATCTGCTATTGGAGGAGCAATTGCCGCTACACATGGAGCAGACTTTTTATGTTATGTAACTCCTGCAGAACATTTGAGATTGCCTACAGTGGAAGATGTTAAAGATGGAATTATAGCTACAAGAATTGCAGCTCATGCAGCAGATATTGCAAAAGGGATAAAAGGTGCAATTAATTGGGATAATAGAATGAGTAAAGCAAGAGGGGACCTTAATTGGAATAAAATGTTTGAACTTGCAATTAATCCTGAAAAAGCTATAAAATATAGAGAATCAGATAAGCCGAAAGATAAAGAGGTTTGTACAATGTGTGGTGAATTATGCGCAATAAAAAGAAGTAAAAAAGCTTAATTGTAATTTGTATAAAATTCGTCAAGTTAAGGATTTTATAATTTTATATTGGGTTTGCAAACGGCAAAACCCTTACATTATAAAACAAATTAATACTGTAGGGGCTTGCCGTTGGCAAGCCCAGTTCTTATCTTGATGACATTGACCTTTGTGGGTACCAAAGATGAAGTATAGGTTATTTCTTTATTTTAGGAGAATATTTTATTCCATATTTAGCATATATTTTTACAAGAGTTCCATCCTCTTTCATCTTTCTTAAAATTTCGTCATATTTTTTTTTAATATTTTCCATGTTCGGATAATCCGATTTTCGTGGAAATGTATTAAAATAATCCCTCTTTTTAAGTGGCTTTTTAAGATATGTTATTTTATCAGAAAAACCACCAACATGAGCTTCATAAAGAGCTGCATTGGTATTATATGGCAATAAATCTATTCTTCCACCAAGAAGTTTTCGCATTTGAAGTTTATTTTTTACAACAGTATCAAGTGTGAGGATACCTTTTGAAGCTGCTTCCCAAAATTCTGGCGTATATGAAAACCCTTTTGTAGCCCCTATATAATAACCACGTAAATCTTCAAAACTGTTATATTTTATTTTACCTTCATTTTTTCTAAGAATAAAAAAATTCCAAGTTATAGTTACATGAGACTCTTTAGGATAATATAGATATTTATTTCTATCTTTATTATAAGAGTATGTAAAGACTATATCATATTTACCTGCTTTTGAAAGAGCAAGAAGTCTTGTTGATGAATTTACTAAAAGAATTTTATATTTGATACCCATTTTATCCATTATATAAGATATAATATCAACATCAATTCCGGTAGGTTTCCCTGTAGAATCATGAAATCTTAAAGGTGCTTCTGGGATTCCAGCTATAATGAAATCTCTGGCAAAAGATAATTGAAAAATAGAAAAACATAAGGCAGTAATAATAATGATTTTTTTTAATGAATATTTCATTTTTAACATCTCCTTTTTATATTTTATATTATACTTATTTGTGTAATTCTAAAATTAGTATATATATAATATACTGCAAATATAAATAAATCCTTTTTTTATTTATGAAGAAAGTATAAGTTTATGATACATTCAAAGAATATCTATTATTGTAATTGACAACAATAGATATTATAAGCTATACTATAACATAGTGCAAATATAAAAAATACAATGGATAAAAAGGGGGATAAAATGAAATTAAAATGGAAAATAATGTTACCAATAGTATTAATATTAACAGTTCAATATTCGGTGTTAATTTTTAAAGATATTAGTATTAATCGAGAAAAGAATAAATCAATAATAAAAAAAATAGGGGATATAAAAAGTGAAGCCTTTTTTAGTTATTTAAATAAATCTCTGGCAAAAGGAGAAATGTTTATAGATTTTGTTTTAAGTAATAAAGAGACAAAAAAAGCTTTTGCAGAAAGAGATAGAGATAAATTAGAAGAGATAAATTATAAGTTATATAATAAATTCAAAAAAAATGCAGATATAGCTCAATTTCAATTTCATCTGCCATCAAGTGTATCATTTTTAAGATTGCATAATTTAAATAAATATGGAGATGATTTGAGTTCTTTTAGAAAAACTGTAGTAGAAGCAAATAAAAAAAAGCAATTAGAAAAAGGGATTGAAGTTGGAGTTGCTGGAATTGGGATTAGATATGTAAAACCTGTTTTTTATAATGGAAATAGCATTGGAACTGTAGAATATGGTGGAAAATTAGGAGATAAATTACTTAAAGAATTTATTGAAGAGACAGATAAAAAGATAAAAGAATATGGATTAAATGTATCTATTATAGCTAAAAATTTAAAAGGTGAATATAGTGTTATCGCTTCAAATTTTGAAGATGAAATAGCTATAAATCCTAATGAGATATTATCTAAATTTACAAATAGTAGTGATGGTTATTATTTTTCCAATGGAAGAGATGCTTTTTTTTATGAAAAACTAAAAGATTTTTCTGGAGCAGTAGTAGGTTATGTTAAGTTTAAATATGATATTTCGAATATTTTGAAAAAAGGTAGAGCAGATACAAGATTTTCAATAGTTATAATTATTGTAACACTAATAAGTATAATAGTTTTTCTATTGCTATTTATAAAAATTGTGATAGAAAAGAGGTTAAATTTATTAGTTGAATTTATTAAACAAGTTGAAAAAGGAGATTTTAGAGATAAAAACAGGATAAAAGGGAAAGACGAAATAGGGAAAATGTCAGATAGTATAAATATTTTTATTAAGAAATTACAAAAAATAATTATTGATGTAAAAAGTTATTCAGGAAGAGTATCAAATGGAATAGAAGAATTTAATGATACAATGCGTCAAATAAGTAATTCTACAGAAGAAGTAAGCGAAAGCTCAACAACCACAGCTGCTTCAATAGAAGAATTATCAAGTACAACAATTGAAATACACCAAAATATTGAGAGATTATTAAAAAATACAGAAAACACCTTACAACTAGCAAAGAATGGCGGAGATGCAGTGGATTTAACAATAGATGAAATTAATAAAATAAAAAAATTGGTAGAAGTAGGAACGGAAGATGTAAAAGAGTTAGGAAATAAAACAAATGAAATAGGTGAGATTGTAGTAGTTATAAAAGAAATAGCAGCACAAACAAATTTGTTAGCATTAAATGCTGCAATAGAAGCTGCAAGAGCAGGAGAAGCGGGAAAAGGATTTGAAGTGGTAGCGGAAGAGGTTAGAAAACTCGCTGAAAAAACTACAGAATATACCAAAGAGATAAATAATAGTATAAAAGAGATACAGGATGAAACAAATGGGGTAATAACTAAAATGGAGGAAGTCAACATAGAAGTAGAAACAGGAGTAGAAACATCAAATAATACAGGAAAAGCATTGGAAGAGATTGTTATTCATACAGTAGAGGTAAGGGATATGGTCAATTCAATAGTAAACTCTACTAGAGAACAATCTATAGCTTCGGAAGATATAGCTAAACAGACAGAAGCTGTCGCACAAAATTCAGAATTAAATGGGCAAGCTATAGAAAATAGTAGTGAATCAATAGGAGAAATAGCAGAGATAGCAGAAGAATTAAATCAAATGGTGAGGAAATTTAAAGTTAATAATGATGAGAATGAAATGGGAATAAAAAAAATAGAATAAAACAGTAGTTATTGCCTATTTTAATATAAATAGGCAATTTAACTTTACAGAGGAGGTTGTAATAAGAAATGGATTTTAAATATATAAATTATGGACAAGATGAATTTGAAAATATAATTAATGAAAAGAATAGAGTATATATTACAGATTCTAATATAAATAAAACATTTTTAAAAAATTATGAGAAGAAGGAAATATTAAAAAAAAGCAATCTATTTTTTACACTAAATGAATTAAAAGAAAATATATTTTTAGATGATAAAATAACTTTAAAAGAGGAAAAGGAATTTTTGCTTTTTTATGAAATATTAAATTCAGAAGAAAAAAAAGCCTTAAATATATCAACTTATTATGATTCTATTGATATTGCAGGAGAATTTATAAATTTTTTTACAGAATTAAATGAATATAATGTTGATAAAATAGATAATTTAAATATTTGGCAAACAAAAAGATATTCTATGTTTTCAATAATAAAAAAAAGATATGAAGAAGAATTAAACAAAAGAGGATATACCCTTCCAATGTTTAAGTATAATATTAAAAATATTGATTTGAATATATTAAAAGATTATGATGAAATTTGTTTTGTAAACGTGTTAAATTTTACTCCTCTTGAAAAGGAGATAATAACTTTATTGGAAAAAAACAGGAAAAAAGTTATTATTTATAATCAAATTTATAAAGAGGATTATAATGAAAAAGAGTTAAAAATAAAAGATATAACATTTCCAAAGAAAATTGATACAGATATAAAAATCTATGAAAATAAAGAGGAGTTTTTAGAGATATTAAATAGTATTAAAATAGCTGAAAGCGGTAAATATGATATTTATGATTTGAATTTTGAAAATAGTAAATATAAAAATATATTTTTAAATGAACATATAAATTTTCAAAAAGTTATAGAATATAGTTCTACGAAAATATTTAAATATTTAGATGGACTACATACTCTTTTGAACAATTTAAAAAGAGAAGAAGGAAAATATCTATTTAGATTAAAGGATATTTTAGAAGCAGTTGAATTTAAAGAGATAAAATATAATTTTCAAATAGAAGATGATGATATTATGTTACTTAGAAATATGGCAGTTAAAGGATATAAATTTATAGATAAAAATGTAAATATTCCAAATAAAATCAAATTAATGTTATTAGAAATAGAGGAGATATCTAAATTTAAAACATTAAAAGAATTTTGTGATTATATTGAAAAAGTAGATGTCGAAAGGACAAGTGAAGAAAATAAATTACTATTTGAGGCACTTTCAGAGATAGCTGTTATTGAAAAATTAGATATTGTTTCTAGCTGGGACAATTATTTTGAAGATATAGCAGAAGGGCTTTTTAGATTAGTCTTGAAATATTTGAGATTTAAAAAGGTAAGTGAAAATATTAAATTGGATGAAGATGCAATATTAATAAAAAATTATCAAGATATTAAATTTATAAACGAAAATATGATTTTATTAAATTGTAATGATAATTTATTGCCGACAAAATATAATAAAAGTTTTTTATTAACAGAAAAACAAAGGAAAAATTTAGGATTAAAAAATTATGAAGATAATAGATTAATAGAAAAACATAAGTTTTTAAGTAGAATATCTAATTCAAATGAAACTATTATTTTTGCTATAAATAATGAAAATAAAAATGTAGATGCAAGTTCATTTGTAGAGGAGTTAATAATTAATTACAATATAAAAAAAGCAGATTCAAATATTGATGAAAATAATTATGAAGAAGTTATAAGCTCTATTTTTAAAAATGGAGATGGATTTGAGCTAATAAATAATAATTTTAAATTAAAATTAGAAAAAAACGATTTCGAAGATAATAAATTTATAATTTCACCAACTGATTTGTATGATTTGAATATGTGTAATTATAAATTTTATCTGAAAAAAATTGCAAATCTTACAGATATTAATATTGATATTGAATATAAATTGGATTCGAGAACTTTGGGAATTATTTTGCATAAATTAATGGAAGAGATAGGATTTAAAGTTTGGGGAAAGAAGATTAAAGTAGAGAAAAAAATTATAAGAGAAAATTTAAATAAGATATTAAAAGAGTATGAGCTATTTATGCCAAAAGAGTTTGAGAGATATTATACAGAAGTTTTATTTGAGAATATAATAGAATCTGTATTTAGATTTTTTGATAAGTTAAATAAAATTTTAGAAAAAGAGAGTAATATAAAATATAAAAGAGAAGAAAATACGGGAATGATAAAACTTTTTGATGAAAAAGATATAGAGGTAAGTGCAAAAGGGAGAATAGATCTGCTCGTTGAAACAGAAAACAGTAGATATTTAATTGATTATAAAACTGGTAATGGAAAGTTTCAACAATTGGATTTTTATTCGATACTGTTTTATGGTGATGCAGGGAAAGCTGAAAAATATCTATATAATGTAATGGAAAGTAGATTTATTTTAGAAAAAGAGAGAAAAAAAGATGACAAGCCTTTGACAAAATTGGATTTAGAAGAGACAATAAAAGGGATGATTCGAGAAAAAGAGTATATTAGAAAAAAGAATTTGTTTGTGTGTAATGATTGTGAATATGGCAATATATGCAGGATGAGGTGGGAAGAAAATGAATAAAATAATAAAAGCAAGTGCTGGAACTGGAAAAACTTATAGATTGTCATTAGAATATTTAATAAGATTAATAAAAGGAGAACCGTTTAATAATATTTTTGTAATGACTTTTACAAGAAAAGCTACTTTTGAAATAAGGCAGAGGATATTATTACATTTAGAAACTATAATTTCAAATTCAAAAGAGGGAAAAGATATTATTGATAATTTGAAAAAAATAGATGATAATATTAATATAGATATTGAAAATTTAAAACAAATATATAATGAGATGTTAAAAAATAAAGATAAAATTAACATTTATACAATAGATGGATTTTTAAATATGGTTTTTAAAAAAGTAATATCGCCATATATAAATTTATATAATTATGAAATTGTAAATACAGAGGAAAACAAAGAATTTACAGAAAGAGTTTTGAAAAAAATAGTTAATAATAAAGTTTATTTTAAAGAGTTTAATGATTTTTTTATGGAGAATATAGAAAGAGATATTGATGAATATATAAAAACAATTGATACAATTATATTAAATAGATGGAAATTTTTATTAGTAAATCACGAGCCTAAAGTTAAATTAGGAAATATTAATCCAATAATTATTTATGAAGAGGCTGTCAAAAAGTTAGATGAAATTTTTCAAATAAAAGGAAAAGGAGAATTTTTTGAATATTTTAAAAAAGATTTTAGATTTTATAATGAAATTGAAAATTTAGAAAAAAAAGCTGAATATATATTAAGAGATAATAAGAAATTTTTAAAAGCCAATTTTTGGAATGGAAATAAAATAAAAGGTAAAAATGTAGTAGGGTTAAAAGGAGATTTGGAAGATATATATGAAGAATTTAAGAAAAATTTAGCAATAGAGATATATAATAGAGAGGTAATTCCATATGAAAAACATATATTTAATATTGCGGATATTATATTTAAACTATATGATGAGATAAAAATAAAAGAGAAAAAATTTACACATTCTGATATAGGAAATTATACTTATAAATATTTAACAGATGAGAATTTGGGAGTAGTAAAAAATGGTAAATTTACAAATTATTTTTATGAATTAATCGGGAATGAAATAGACACAATATTTATAGATGAATTTCAAGATACAAGTATTTTACAGTGGAATATTTTAAAATTAATAATAGAAAGCAGTAAAAGTTCTATTGTAGTTGGAGATGAAAAACAATCAATATATTCTTGGCGTGGTGGAGAAAAGCGATTATTTGAAACAATGGAAAATATAATTGATGGAAATGTTGAAGTTTTGGACAAGTCATATAGAAGTGATAGTAAAATTATAAATTATATAAATAACTTTTTTGGGAAAATTAATGAAAATTTTAGATATAAGCCTATAAGTTATTATGAAAAAAATATTGGCGGATATATTGAAACTTTTGCAGGAAGTAAAATTGATGTTAAAAATGAATTAGTGGAAAAAATTAAAGAAAAACTAAATGGAAATTATAAAAATGTAGCAATTTTAGCAAGAGGAAACAGGGAGTTAAATGAAATTGCATTAATATTAGGAAACAATAAAATACCATATGTTACAGAAAGTAATTTATCAATTATAGAACATAGGACTGTAAAACCTATCTATTTTATTTTAAATTATTTTTTGAAAAATAGTTATATTGATTTGTTAAACTTCTTAAGAAGTGATATAATAAATATAGATGAAAACTATTTGAAACTATTTATAAAAAATCAAAATATTGTTGAAGATTTTATTAATGGAGTAGATGATTTAGAAAATATAAATATAAAGAAATTAGATTTTATAGATGAGAATATTATAAAATTATTAGAAGAGATAAAAAAATTAAAAAATATGGAATTTAAAGATATAAATAAAGAATTAATAGAAAAATTTGGAATATTAAATAAATATACCAGTATAAGTGATTTGAAAAATATATATTATTTTTTTGAATTAATGAAAAATTTTGACAGTTTAAAAGAGTTTATGGAATTTTTAAAAAAGAAAAGTGAAAATGAAGAATTAAAACAAATTGGAATTGAAGAGACAAATGCAATAAAATTAATGACAATACATAAATCAAAAGGGCTTGAATTTTCTACTCTATTTTTTTATTGGAAAATATCGTCAAGAGAGAAACCTGAAAAGGGACTTAAATTTTTTACAGAATTTGATTCTAAATTCCATAATGTAGAAAAATATATGTTTGTAAATTCTAAATATAAAAATATAATAGAAACTTGTGGATTTGAATTTTTTTCTAATGCTAAAAATGTATCTGATATAGAAGAGATAAATAATTTATATGTTGCATTAACAAGAGCTAGTAAAAATTTATTTATATTTGCTGATTTTGGGAATTCAAAACTTGGTAAAAATTTTAATACTATATTTAGTGAAGAGGATACGAATATATATAAAGGAGAAGGAAAATTTGTAGCAACTCCAATTGAAATTAAAGATGTAGAAGATAAAATAGTATTAGATAATAAAGAAAAATCTAAATCAAATAATAAAGATAATAATAAAACAACTATTAAAGAAGAATATAATTTTAATAAATATTTTAAAAATTTAAAAGAAGAAAGATTAGAATTAGAAAACAGTATGACACTTGAAAAAGAATTTAATAGAAAATTGGGACTTGCAATCCATTATTACTTAGAAAATATAATTTATGGCAAGGAAGATGAGAGAAAAAGGGCAAAAAAAATCACATATTCTAAATATGGAAATATGTTAGGATATGACAAGGTAGAAACTGCAATAGAAAGGGCAAATAATTTCATAAATAAAAATAAAGAATATTATGATGAAAAGTATAATGTTTTTAATGAATATGAGATAGAGTATAATAATCAAAAACATAGAATAGATAGATTGTTAATAGATGAAAAAAATAGGGAGATTTATATTTTAGATTATAAATCGGGACACGTTATGGATAAAGCACAATTAGAAAGATATAAAGATATTCTAATGGAATTAACAGAGAACAGATATGCAATAGAGACTAAGTTTTTGTCTTTGTAAAGAATTAAGTCATTCAGCACAAAGACTCAAAGTTCACTAAGGAACACGAAGAAAACATTTTTTTAGTTAATAAAAAAATAAGCTACGCTTTATACTGTACCCTATAAGATGGACATTTAAAAAAAAGTTGCATCAGATATGGTATTTTTATATAATATCTATAATGTTAATTTAATAGATTGGAGGATTTCATGAGCAACAAAATATTCACAAAAAAAGAGATTGAAATTTTATCAAAAAATAAATATGTCAAAACTATAAGTTCTAAGGCAATCACATATACATCAGAATTCAGAAGAATTTTTATTGCAGAAAGTCAAGATAAAATTTTACCTAGAGCAATATTTGAAAAATATGGATTTGACGTACAAGTATTAGGGATGAAAAGGATTCGATCAGCAGCAGCAAGATGGAGACGTGCCTATAAAGAGCAAGGAGTATTAGGGTTAGATGATAGAAGAAAAGAGAACTCTGGACGACCTTTAGAAAGAGAGCTATCTTTAGAAGAGAAATATGAAAGGCTTCAAGTAAAAAATGATTATCTTCAAGCGGAGATTGATTTGCTAAAAAAGCTAGACGTGCGAGAAAGAGAGGTGAACGGTAAATTAATTGAATTATCGCCATCAGAAAAGTTTGTTATAATCAAAGATGTAATAGAAACAAGTGGTGTAAAAAATATTATAAAATATTTATGTGAAGTTGCAGAAATTTCTAGAACAAGTTATTATAACTATTTGTCTGAAACTTCCAAAACAAATAAAAGCAATCAAGAATTAGAAGATGAAAAAGCAAGAGATTTAATCATAAAAGCATATGAATTCAAAGGTAGGCAAAAGGGAGCTAGACAGATAAAAATGACTTTAGAAAATGAATTTGCTACAATTTTTAATCTGAAAAAAATCAGAAGAATTATGAAAAAATATAGTATTGTATGTACGATTAGAAAGGCAAATCCTTATAAGAGAATAGCAAAGGCTACAAAAGAGCATACAACTATTCCAAATAAATTGAATAGGGAATTTAAACAAGAAATACCAGGGAAAATATTATTAACAGATATAACATACCTATCATATGGTAATGGTCAACGTGCGTATTTATCAACTATTAAGGATAGTTCAACAGGAGAAATACCTGCATATGTATTATCTAAAAATATTAAGTTAGAAATTGCAACAGAAACAATAAGAACTCTTATGGAAAACAAAAGCTTTAAAATTCATAAGGATGCATTAATACATTCTGATCAAGGAGTCCATTATACAAGCCCAACATTTCAAAAATTAGTTAAAAATAGTGGCTTAGATCAGTCAATGTCAAGAAGAGGTAATTGCTGGGACAATGCTCCTCAAGAATCATTTTTTGGCCACTTTAAAGATGAAGCAAATATTAAAGAATGTAATACATTTGAAGAATTAATTAATGAGATTGATGATTATATGGATTATTATAATAATTATAGATGTCAGTGGGGATTAAAAAAGATGACTCCTATAAAATATAGAAATCATCTTTTAGAAAATAAATCAGCTTAACTACTTTTTTTTAAAATGTACTTGACAAAGGGTACAGATTACTTCATCTGGTAGAACATAAATGTTTTTCAAAATTTTTGGCTTCTAAAAAATTTTGCCTTGAAAAATCGCATATTTCAAAAAAACGGCGTAGCTTATTTCTGAATAAACTTATAGTTTCCTAACAAATTAGGAAACTATAAATTTGTTCTTATATGAATTATTCTTTGTGCTCCTTTGTGTTCTCCTTTCTTAGTGCTGAATCTTTTAAGTTTTTAAAACTATTTTCAAATTATTACTAATTAATAGAAAGGAGAAAAATTATGGCAGTAATAGAATTTAATAAAGAGATTAGAGTAAATCCATATTTTGGAATAAATATTACAAATAATATAGCTAGAATATTTAAAAATTACAAAAGAGATGAATCAATAGAAATAATAAAAATTTTATTGAATATCTCAAAAAAAAGAGTTGTAGAAATAAAAGAAGCTGAGTCAACTGATGGGAACAAAGTTATAATATTGCTACTTTATGGGAGTAAATATATTTCAAAAAATATTGTAAAAGAGATTCCAGAAAATCCAGATGGAACATTTGCTTTTCCTGTATTTGAATTAGATTTCAATAACGTAGTTGATATAGAGGAAGAGCTAAGAGTACTGGGATATGATTAATTACAATTATAAATTATAGTTATACTTGTAGAATTGTAGAAAAAAATAATTTCAACACAAATATGTAAAGGACACAGAAGTTTGCAAAGAAAAATTATAATTAATTTTTTATTCGCATATATTTAGTTTATGGTATCTCTGCGTCACTTTGCGCTCTCTGTGGCTCTGCGTTGAATACCTTTTTTTACAATTATCTCACACTATCCAAAAGCACACTAGGGAGGAATATGAAAAATAAAAGTAGATATAAAAATAAACCAAAAAAGTCAAAACAAATTGAAATAACAGTTAAAGAGCCTATGGAACTTATGGATTTTATCATGAAAATGTATGAGGGGAAAAACAGAAATAAAGTAAAAAGTTTATTAAAACATGGACAAGTGGTAGTAGACGATTTAATCCAGATGAAATATAATTATAAATTAAATCCTGGGCAAAAAATAATTATTAATGGCAAAGGAATTTCAAAAGAAAAAATGAATGGCGTTAAAATAATGTTTGAAGATAATTATGTGATTGTTATAGAAAAAGAATCAGGTTTATTAACTATAGCTACAAACAAAGAAAAATTGAATACAGCAAATAGTATTCTTCGTGAACATGTAAAAGAAGCGGACCCAACAAATAAACTATTTATAGTGCATAGATTAGATAGAGATACGTCAGGAGTAATGATATTTGCGCGTAATAAAATGGTGAAAGAGACTTTTCAAAATGAGTGGAATGAACGAATATTGGAGAGAGCTTATGTTGCAATTCTTGAGGGAAATATTCCAAATGATGAAGGAACTATAGAATCATATCTTAAGGAAAACAGAGCTTTTTTGATGTATTCTACTAAGGATACTAAAGATGGAAAGAAGGCTATAACGCGTTACAAAGTGTTAAAAAGAGTTAATAATTATACTCTTGTAGAAATACATTTAGATACAGGGCGTAAAAATCAAATACGTGTACATATGCAAAATATGGGGCATAGCATAATAGGAGATAAAAAATATGAAGCAAAAACAAATCCAATTGGACGATTGGGGCTTCATGCGAAAATAATAGAATTTAAACATCCAATAACAAATAAGATAATGAGATATGAATCGCCTTTACCAAAAGAATTTAAAAAATTGATGAAGATGTAAGCAGAGAATGTATAGGATTATTTTTGATAGGGAAAATATATAAGAAATAAAATTAAATGGAAAAGAGATTGCTAAAATAGTGGTCTCTTTTTTTGTTAGGAAAGTATAAATTTATTTAGAAAATAAAAAAATATTTAAAGGAAATTTAAAAAAGAAGCGTATAATAACTATAAGAACAAAAAGGAAGTAGTAAGATGGGAGGAGTCTTTTCAATATGAAAATAGCATGGGATAAATAAACATAGAAAAATATCTTAAAACAGTTAAAGCTTTTTCAAAAAAATAATTATTCTTATTATTGTGTTGTCCAATTGTTAGGGAACGTTTAAAAAATAATTTTATTATATTTTGTCATAAAAACGCTTGAAGAATGTTTAAAAATAATTTTATATATTTTGTTATAAAAACGCTTGAACCATTGCGTATTTTAAAACAAAATGAAAAGGTTATTTTTAAATCATTCCTAAACCATTGCGTATTTTATAACAAAATCGAAAGGTTATTTTTAAGCCGTTCCTAGGTAAATTATTTAATTGATAATTTAAAGGAGGCGGGTAAAATGAAAAGGAAAATTTTGTGGAAAAGTTTATTTATGTTTTTGGGTTTAATGCTATTAGCTGTGGGGTGTTTTGAAAAGCCAGTTGAAGAAGCAGTCACATTATCTCCACCTACAAATTTACAAGTTGTTCAAAAAGATGAAACTTTTATACAATTTAGTTGGCGTGGGGTTTCGGGAGCGGAAGGCTATAAAATTTATAAGAGTTCTACAAGTTATGGAACTTTTGTACAAATAGGGAATTCTCCAGTAGTTGTATACAGGGATGAGGAATTAAATCCAGGGACAACATACTATTACAGAGTTAAAGCATATAAAGGAACTGTAGAAAGTCAATTTAGCCAAGTTTTACAAGCAACAACATCTGAAAAACCTAAAATAATAAATATTACTCCAGCTAAAGATTCAACTGGAGTATCAATTAACACAAAAGTAGTGATAACTTTTGATAAAGATATGGATTCAGGAACATTAACTAGTAATAATGTTTATTTAATGAAATCGGTAGGACTTGAAACAATAACATCAGCAATTACTTATAATAATAAAATTTTAACTTTAACACCTTCATCACCTTTAAATTATAATACAGAATATACTATATTAATTTCTTATAAAGTAAAAGATATTAACGGCAATGGCGTTGAGTCAACTCTCTCAAGTTTTACAACAGAACAAGAAACTGTAGTGAATACAGCACCAACAGCACCAACAAATCCAACTCCAGCAAATAATGCAATAGATATAACAACAAATTCAGCTATAACATGGCAAGCTTCAACAGATTCTGATGGAGACGCAATAACATATGATATTTATTTAGATGAAACAACATCTCCTGCAATAAAAGTAGCATCAGATTTATCTGTAGTAACATATTCTCCAACTTTAGGAGTGGGAAAAACATATTATTGGAAAGTAGTAGCAAAAGATGGAAAAGGTGGAGAAACATCAAGTGAAATTTGGAAATTTACAACAATTTCTCAAACAGTAACTTATAACGTAGGAGATAAAGTTTGGGAATTTAATTCAGGAACTGCAATGTATAGTAGTCCTGCAACAGGAAATAACGGAGTAATTTATATAGGCTCAAATGATGATAATTTGTATGCAATAAATCAAGATGGTACAGAAAAATGGGAGTGTAAACTTGATTATGATGCAGGAACGCCAGCAGTAGGAAGTGATGGAACTATATATGGTGGTTCTAAGAAAGAAACACTTTACGCAATAGATCCAACAGATGGCACAAAAAAATGGAGTTTTACAGAAGGTGGTGGATTTATAAATAGTGCTCCAGCAATAGGAAAAGATGGTACTATATATTTTGGGACTTCAGGGAATATATTATATGCAATAAATCCAAATGGCACAAAAAAATGGAGTTTTACAGTAGATAATAATATTCAAATATCTCCAGTAATAGCTTATGATGGAACTATATATGTTGGAAGTAGTAGTGGAACTATATATGCTGTAGATTCAGATGGTACAAAAAAATGGGAATTTACAGAAAATGGGAGCTCTGTAAATGGACTAGCTATTGGAACAGATGGGATTGTTTATGTAATAGCAATAAAAAATATATATGCAATAAATCCAGATGGAACAAAAAAATGGGAATATGAAATTAGTAGTTCTACAACAACACCAACTCAATTAGTAATAGGCAGTGATGATACTTTATATTTTGGAGCACAAATATTAGAAAGTGATTGGGTTAATAAAATTTTTGCTGTTGATAAAAATGGAAGTAAATTATGGGAAAAAACTATTGATGAGGATATACAAAATGGTCCTGCATTAGGAGATAATGGAAATATCTATTATATAACTTATGGAAAATTAGAAGTATTTGATACTAATGGAACAAAAAAATGGGAATTTGATGCAGAAGATGGAATGTATGGGAATGATTCTTCTCCATTAATATTAAATAATAGAGTCTATTTTGGAACCTCTAAAGGAAAATTATGTGCAATTTATGATAATGTAGGAGGGGTGGCAGATTCACCTTGGCCAATGGTTGGACATGATACATATCATACAGGAGTTACTCATTTAGAAACAATAACGCCATCAAATACTCCGCCAACAGCTCCAACAAATCCAACTCCAATAAATAATGCAGTAGATGTTTCAACTGCAATTGTATTAGAGTGGGATAGAAGCAGTGATTCAGATGGAGATACAGTAACATATGATGTATATTTAGATGAAACAACAAATCCTATAACAAAAGTAGCAAAAGATTTGTCAACATATTATTTGGGGATATCTTTAGATAATGGAAAAACATACTATTGGAAAGTAGTAGCAAAAGATGGAAAAGGTGGAGAAACATCAAGTGAAATTTGGAAATTTACAACAATAAATAGTACTATTAGCAAGGTAGAAACTCCAACTGCTAGTCAAACTGGAGGAGAAGTAGCGGTTGGAACAAAAGTTTCATTAAGTTGTTCAACAACTGGAACAGCTATATATTATACATTAGATGGTACTGACCCGACTAAATCAGACACAGAATATATTGGAGAAATAACAATAGATTCCGATATAACAATAAAAGCATTTGCTACAAAAGATGGTATGACAGATTCTGATATTTTAACAGTTAGTTATACAGTTACTGCAGCAACAAGTGATGGAGACAGTTTTGCAGATGCTATTCCTTTAAATGTGGAAGAAACCATAGCAAATTATTTAGGAGCTGAATCGGATGGAGTTACAGATTCTAAAGATTGGTATAAAGTAACATTAAGTAGTCCAGGCGCATTAACTATAACTGTAACAGGAACAACAAGAATAGATGTATATGATTCGAACAATACATATCAAGGAGGAGTATCAGAGGCTGAAAATCCAACTTATACGAATAACTTTACAGCAGGAACATATTATTTCCAATTAAGTTCAAGCCAAGTAGGAGCGTATGAAATAAGTGCTACTTTTGTAGCAGGTGGAACTTTTGCAAATGAAGAAGATCCAACAGGAGATTATGATAGTTCAAGCAATACATCAAGAAATGATACATTTGAAACAGCTTATGGGTTAGGATTAGGGACAGAAAATAGTAAAAAAGGCTATTTAAAATATAGAAATGATAAATGGAAAGAAGATACATCAGATTGGTATAAAGTGACATTAAGTAGTCCAGGAGCATTAACCATAACAGTAACAGGAACAACAAGAATAGATATATATGATTCGAACGATACATATCAAGGAGGAGTATCAGAAGCTGCAAATCCAACTTATACAAATAACTTTACAGCAGGAACATATTATTTCCAATTAAGTTCAAGCCAAGTAGGAGCGTATGAAATAGGTGCTACTTTTGTAGCAGGCGGAACTTTTGTAAATGAAGAAGATCCAACAGGAGATTATGATAGTTCAAGTAATACATCAAGAAATGATACATTTGAAACAGCTTATGGGTTAGGATTAGGGACAGAAAATAGTAAAAAAGGCTATTTAGAATATAGAAATGATAAATGGAAAGAAGATACATCAGATTGGTATAAAGTGACATTAAGTAGTCCAGGAGCATTAACCATAACAGTAACAGGAACAACAAGAATAGATATATATGATTCGAACGATACATATCAAGGAGGAGTATCAGAAGCTGCAAATCCAACTTATACAAATAACTTTACAACAGGAACATATTATTTCCAATTAAGTTCAAGCCAAGTAGGAGTGTATGAAATAGGTGCTACTTTTGTAGCAGGTGGAACTTTTGCAAATGAAGAAGATCCAACAGGAGATTATGATAGTTCAAGTAATACATCAAGAAATGATACATTTGAAACAGCTTATGGGTTAGGATTAGGGATAGAAAATAGTAAAAAAGGCTATTTAGAATATAGAAATGATAAATGGAAAGAAGATACATCAGATTGGTATAAAGTGACATTAAGCAGTCCAGGAGAATTAACTATAACTGTAACAGGGACAACAAGAATAGATGTATATGATTCGAATGATACATATCAAGGAGGAGTATCAGAAGCTGCAAATCCAACTTATACGGAGAATCTTACAGCAGGAACATATTATTTTCAATTGAGTTCAAGTCAAGTAGGAGCATATGAAATAAGTGCAGAATTGCCTATATTTAAAGCTGTAAATGATCCAACAACTTTAAATTCTAATATGGAATCTATTGGATTAAGTTCCGATGGTTTAGATACTTATATGTTTTTTAGAAATAGCGACTTAGAATATAATGTGCCAAATGTTTATGTTACAAAAAAAAGTGGAGACAGTGATTGGACTTTATTAGGGACAAATCCTGTAGGAACTGCATATACAGGAACATACTCTTCGCTTGAGATGACTGTATATAATAATATTCCTTATATAGCTTATTCTGATGATGAATATGGTCAAAAATGTTCTGTTAAAAAATATGATAATGGAAGTTGGAGTTATGTTGGAACAGCAGGCTTTGCAGAAGCTGCTGATTCTGCTTACAGAGGAATGGTTATTGATTCAAATGATAAAATATATGTTACTGTAGATTTGTCTTCAGGATTAACAGTATATGAATATGATGGAAGTAGTTGGACAAAAGGAGATTATCTATCAACAGAAGCTACTTCTTCAACTAAATTAAAGTTGGTAAATAATATACCTTATATAATTTATGAAGATAATGCTGCATATGGTAGCACAACTCAAAAGATAGTTATAAAAAAGAGAGGAACTGCTGGTTGGGAAAATGTGATGGAGATTACAGGAACAGGAGATATAAGAAATAATTATTTAGATTTTGTAGTTTTAAATGACGATATATATATATCATATTATAGTAAAGATGATGATAAATTGTATATAAAAAAATATTCTAGTGGGAATTTAAGCGACATAACAGGAAATTTAACAGCATATCAATATGCACAGGGTATAGGAATGGCAATATATGAAAATACAGTTTTTCTTGCATTAAGTGAAAGTGCAACATCTGGGAAGAGCTTAGCATTTTATAAATATGTAAATGATACTTGGACAAAAGTTGGAGATAGTTTTAATGAAAATAGTACTATATATAATATTAAATTAAAAAGTAATGAAAATAGTATGGAATGTTCATTGGTAACATCTGATAAGAATATAAAAGTATATAAATATTGAGATGTTGAAAAGTAAGAATCCAGTTTAAAAACTGGGTTCTTATCTTTTTATTTTTTACTAGGAAAGTACAAATTTAATTCAAAAAAATAGTTGACAAAAAAATCAAAATGTAGTACCATTTTATTAGCAACCAGTCATATAGAGTGCTGATAAAATGGAGGTGGGTGAAATGGAACAAGATAAATTTACACAAAAAAGTTTAGAAGCTTTGTCAGAAGCACAAAATTTTGCTATAAGGTATAAGCATCAGCAAATCGATGTAGAGCATTTGTTATTAGCTTTACTTGGGCAGGTAAATGGATTGATTTCAAATATTTTACGAAAAATGGGAATAGATGTATCAGGATTAATAAGTAAAGTAGAAAGTGAATTGGATAAAAGATCTAAAGTAGAAGGAGGGAATACAGAAATATATGGTTCTACTAGATTAAATAGAATTTTAGTTAATGCAGAAACATATATGAAAAAATATAATGATTCATATATTAGTGTAGAACATCTATTTTTAGCAGTAATTGATGATTTAAATTGGATAAAGGAATTTGGAGTTAATAAAAAGAATTTTGAAAATGTATTAAAAAGTGTTAGAGGTTATCAAAATGTAGATTCTAAAAATCCTGAAGGAACTTATGATGTCTTAAATAAATTTGGGAAAGATTTAGTTTCATTAGCTAGAGAAGGGAAATTAGATCCTGTAATAGGAAGAGATGAAGAGATAAGAAGGGCAATAAGAATTTTATCAAGAAGAACTAAGAATAATCCTGTATTGGTAGGAGAACCGGGAGTAGGAAAAACTGCAATAGTTGAAGGGTTAGCTCAAAGAATATTAAAAGGAGATGTTCCAGAAGGATTAAAAAATAAGACAGTTTTTTCATTAGATATGGGAGCACTTGTTGCTGGAGCAAAATATAGAGGAGAATTTGAAGAGAGATTAAAAGCTGTTTTAAAAGAGATAGAGGAAAGCAATGGAGATATAATTTTATTTATAGATGAGATTCATACAATAGTTGGTGCAGGAAAAACTGAAGGGGCTATGGATGCAGGGAATTTATTAAAACCAATGTTAGCTAGAGGAGAAATAAAAGTTATTGGAGCCACAACTATTGATGAATATAGAAAATATATAGAAAAAGATTCAGCTTTAGAAAGAAGATTTCAACCTGTTATGGTAAATGAGCCAACAGTTGAGGATACAATATCCATATTAAGAGGATTAAAAGAGAGATTTGAGGTACATCACGGTATTAGGATTTCTGATAATGCTCTTGTTCTAGCCGCTGTATTAAGTCATAGATATATAAGTGATAGACATTTACCAGATAAAGCTATTGATCTAATAGATGAGGCTGGAGCTATGTTAAGAGTAGAGATTGATAGTATGCCATATGAATTAGACGAAATTTCAAGAAGGATTATGCAACTTGAAATAGAAAAAGAAGCATTAAAAAAAGAGAAAGATAAAGTTTCAAAAGAGAGATTGCTTAAATTAAAAAAAGAGTTATCAGAATTAAAAGTAAGAAGAGATGAATTAAAGAGTAAATGGGACCTTGAGAAACAGGGAATAGTTAAAGTTAAAGAGATTAAAGAAGAGATTGAAAAGGTAAATTATCAAATAGAGGAAGCTGAAAGACAATATGATTTGAATAAAGTTGCAGAACTTAAATATGGTACATTAACAGAATTGGAAAATAGATTAAAAGATGAAGAAGCTAGACTTGAAAAAGAGAAAGAGAATCAAGAAAATAAATTACTAAAAGAGGAAGTAACAGGAGAAGAGATTGCACAAATTATCTCTAAATGGACAGGTATTCCATTATCAAAATTAATGGAAGGAGAAAAAGAGAAGATATTATCCCTTGAAAAAAGATTGAATACTCAAGTAATTGGACAAAGTGAGGCTATAAAATATGTGGCAGATGCAATAGTAAGAGCAAGAGCAGGATTAAAAGATCCAAAGCGTCCAATAGGGTCATTTATATTTTTAGGACCTACGGGAGTTGGGAAAACTCATTTAGCGAAGAGCTTGGCATATGACCTGTTTGATAGTGAGGATAATATAATTAGGATTGATATGTCTGAATATATGGATAAATTTAGCGTAACACGTTTAATAGGAGCACCTCCAGGATATGTTGGATATGAAGAGGGTGGTCAATTAACAGAAGCTGTAAGGAGAAAGCCCTATTCTGTAATACTATTTGATGAAATAGAAAAAGCCCATCATGATATATTTAATATTTTATTACAACTTCTTGATGATGGAAGATTAACAGATGGGAAAGGTAAAGTTGTAGATTTTAAAAATACAATAATAATAATGACTTCAAATTTAGGAAGTGGATATATAGCTGAGTCTGCTGAAATTACAGAAAATATAAAAGAAAAAGTTTTTGACACATTGAGGGGATATTTTAAACCAGAATTTTTAAATAGAATAGATGAGATTGCTCTATTTAAGATGTTGGACAGAGAGAGTATAAAAGAGATTGTAAAATTATTGCTAGTTGAAATAAATAATAGATTAGAAGAAAGATATATAAAATTGGAATATACAGAGAAAGCTTTAGATTTAATTGCTGAAAATGGATATGATCCTATTTATGGAGCAAGGCCGTTAAAAAGATATTTACAAAAAGGAATAGAGACAAATTTAGGTAAAATGATTTTAAGGGGTGAAATAAAAGAGAATTCTGTTGTTAAGTTAGATGTTGAAGATGGAGAGTTGGTTTATAGGAAATAATTTTGTGATAAAGAGCCAGAATGGGGGACTGTTCTGGCTCTTTATATTTTTTATTTATTAGGAAAGTATAAATTTATTCAGAAAATAAGCTACGCCGTTTTTTTTAATATGTTATTTTTAAGCCATTCCTAAATAAAAAGAGGAAATCCAAAAATAAGCAGTAAATATATATAGAGGTGATAAAAATGAAAAAGATAGTGTTTTTATTTTTAATATTTTCTAATCTAATCTTTGCAGAAGAACTTGTTTTAAAAGAGATGCAAATAATCCCACCAAAACTTCAAGTAAGAGAGAATATCTCAAACGTCGAACATATATTTATAATAAAAAATAGAAAAGGAAAATATTATATTGAAGTTTTTTATAAAAAAGGAAAGTCAATATATAAAAAAACAATACCAGTAGAAAAAAAGATAGTTTCAGAAATTTTTCTTAATAAAGAATATTCAGATAATTTAAGTTACGAAACTGAAAAAGATAAAAATATTATCGTTTATGGGACGACATTATATTCAGCTTCCACAGCATTTTTATTAATTATTGATACCAATAGAGAAAAGGTAGCTTTTGCAACTTCTGCAGTTGCAGGATGGGGTTCTTATATTTATTTAAATAAATTAGCAGATAGAGGAACTTTTTACAAACGCGATTTTATAAATATGTCTCTTGCAGGATTGTCAACTACAATTGAATTATATGATATTTTAAGAGGAACATATGGAGAATTAAATAAAGAAAGAGTAAAATTTATGATTGGAACAGGATATGCTGCTTATCTTTATACAAAAAAAATATCAGATAAATATAAAATAAATAGAACTGCTTTTTCTATAGGAACAGAATGGATGTTTATTTCGAGATTTCAAAATAGTTTTTTAGTAAATGAAAAACAGCTTAGTGAAAGAAACTATTATAGGATTAATGCTGTTGTTAATCCTATAGTTTTTTATTCTGGTTTGCAATATGGAATGAAATATAGGCTTTCAATGGGAGCATATGGAATTTTAGATAATTATTCATTATCTTTAAGAAATATACTTTTAGAAATACCTGTAGATGCACGAGTAAAAGCTGGAATTAGCTCAATTGGAGCAGTCACTCCATATATATTAGGCAAAAATATAGAAGAAAAAATAAAATTTAGAAAAAATGATTGGTTTTTAGCAAAAGCCTCACAAGGACTTGGTTGGCTTACGGGGTTAGCAATTACAGGCCTTTTTGAGGATAAAATGGAAGAAGGACAAGCTAGAACGTTCTTAAATGTATCAACTTCACTTGGTGTTATTGGGGCAACCTATTATACAACAAAACTTTTTGAAAATAGAAATGAAAAAATAGGTTCAGAAAAATTAGATTTGTCAGATTATATTGATATTAATCCAATAGGCATTTTAAGTGCAATGAATAAATTAGAAGGTAATTGGCCAATTTTTACAATACATTTTTAATAATTGGTTGATTGATCTGCCTTTTGTTATATACTTTTCAAATCACGATTAAGGTGCTAGGTACTTTTAGTTTGATATATACACATCTGAACTGTAACAATCCCTTAATATTTTTTATAATTTTTTTGACTTGTTTATTGTTTTGTGATATACTTTTTCTTCGCTTTTGTATAACTAGGAACGGCTTAAAAATAACCTTATGATTTTGTTATAAAATACGCAACGATTTAAGCGTTTTTATAACAAAATACAAGAAACTTATTTTTTAAACGTTCCTAATGTGTTATGCACATTAAAATAAATTTTTTAAGGAGAGTATATGTTTTTTGATGTTTTAAAGAAAAAATTAAATGCGAAAGATGAAATTCTTTCAGGATTAACAGTTGCATTAGCATTAATTCCAGAAGCTATTGCATTTTCATTTGTAGCAGGAGTTTCACCTTTGGTTGGACTTTATGCTGCGTTTATTATGGGACTTATTACTGCTGTTTTTGGTGGACGACCAGGTATGATTTCAGGAGCTACTGGCTCTATGGCAGTGGTATTTGTGGCTTTAGTTAGTACATATGGGACACAATATCTATTTGCAACAGTGATATTAGTTGGTATAATTCAAATTTTAATTGGTGTTTTTAAATTGGGTAAATTCGCAAGAATAATTCCACATCCAGTTATGTTAGGATTTGTAAATGGATTAGCCATTGTTATTTTTAGAGCACAGCTTGGACAATTTAAAGTTGATGTTAATGGTAAATCAATGTGGATGACTGGTTCAACTTTATATATAATGTTAGGATTAGTAATTTTAACTATGTTAATTATATATTTTTTGCCAAAATTAACAAAAGCAGTTCCTTCATCTTTAGCTGCTATTATAACTGTTACTTTAATTAGTCTTTGGTTAAGTAAATCTGGATTTAATATCCCAAATGTAAAAGATTTTGCAAAAGGTGGAATTTCTGGGGCTTTTCCTCAATTTAGTTTACCAAAAGTACCTTTTAATTTAAAAACATTGGAGATTATCTTTCCATTTGCTTTGACAGCTGCTTTAGTTGGACTTATTGAATCTTTGCTTACATTAACTTTGATTGATGAGCTTACAGATACAAGAGGACGAAGTAATAAAGAGTGTATTGGGCAGGGTGCTGGAAATATGCTTTGCGGAGTATTTGGTGGAATGGGCGGTTGTGCTATGATTGGGCAAAGTATTATCAATGTAACCTCTGGTGGAAGAAAAAGATTATCTGGAATAGTGGCAGCTATTTCATTACTTTTATTTGTAATGTTTGGCTCTTCGTTAATTGAAATAATTCCATTAGCTGCATTAGTTGGAGTTATGTTTATGGTTGTAATAGGAACTTTTGAATGGGAGTCTTTAAAATTAGGAAATAAAATACCTTTAAAAGATGTTATTGTTATAATTATAGTTATGATAATAACAGTTGTTCATGATTTAGCTCTTGCCGTTATTGTGGGTGTTATCCTTTCAGCTTTAATATTTGCTTGGGAAAAAGGGAAACAAATATCAGCTACTATTTTTATGAGAGATGATGGAATAAAAGTATATAGATTAGACGGTCCATTGTTTTTTGCTTCTGCAACTTGTTTTAAAAATATATTTGATATAAAAAATGATCCAAAGGAGATAATGATTGATTTTAAAAACTCACACATTATGGATCATTCAGCTATAGAAGCTATAAATTCAATAACAAAAAAATATAAAGAAAACAATAAAAAGCTTCATTTGAAACATTTGAGCCCTGATTGTTTACAATTATTAAATAACGCAGAAGAAATTATTGATGTAAATATTTTAGAAGATCCTAAATATTACATTGCAGATGATACTTTAGCATAAAAGAAGAGACTACTGAAAAAGTGGTCTCTTTTTTGGATTGGGTAGAGATAGGTTAAAATGATAGGGATTGTATGAAAATCTTATCGTCCATAAAAACAAATATTCGGCGGCCATCCTAATCGCCTACAGTAAAATATTGGGCAAAAAACCAAAAAATATGGTATAATATTTAGAAATTGTTGCTTTGAGGAGGGATTTAATTTATGAAAAGTAATTTTGAATTTTTGATTGCAGATTGGCCAACTTTAGCCAATTTAGGAGAGTTTGCAGAAAAGAATTTATTTATTGATTCAAATACAACATTGATAAAATTAAGAGTTTTAGCAGAAAATATAGCAAAATTAATAATTAAGGAAGAAAATTTAATTGATCCTGAAAGCAATAATCAAATTGATAGATTAAAATTGTTAAAAAGAGAAGATTTACTAGAAAGAGAAATTGAAGAAATTTTTCATAGTTTAAGAATAATAGGAAACAAAGCTACTCACGAAGGATATTCTTCATTTGATGATGCAGATACTTATTTATCAATGGCTGTTAAATTGTCTGCTTGGTTTAAGGAAGTTTATGGAAGTGATTTAACTTTTGATTCTGAAACAACAATTTATAAAACACCTGAAAAATTTGAATTAACTTCTGATTATGAAAAACTAAAAAAGGAAAATGAAAAATTATCAAAAGAATTTAATGAATTAAAAGCAGTAAACAGATCAATTAGAAATAAAGAAGAAAAGAAGATCATCTCAATTAAAGCTGTACAGAAAATTAAATTTGATGAAAAAGAAACAAGAAAAATTATTGATGAACAATTAAAGAGTGTAGGGTGGGAAGCTGATAGTGGAAATTTAAGATTTTCAAAAGGAACAAGACCAGAAAAAGGAAGAAACATAGCTATTGCAGAGTGGCCAACATCGAAGATGAGAGTTGACTATGCACTATTTATTGGCTTGGAGTTTGTAGGAGTAATAGAAGCCAAAAAGAAATCAACTGATGTAATATCAGTTTTAAATGAATCAAAAATCTACTCTGAAAAAGCAAGAATTATAGATAATGAAAAATTTGTAAAAGGAGCACCTTTTAATAAATATAATATTCCTTTTATGTTTGCAGCTAATGGAAGAGAATATAATAAAACAATTGAAGAAAAATCGGGCATCTGGTTTTTAAATGGAAGAAAACCTACTAATCACCCAAAAGCATTAAAAAATTGGTATTCTCCACGTGATATTGAGGAATTATTAAGTAAAAATATTGATGACGGAAACAAGAAACTTGAAGAGGAACCTTTTAATTATTTGAAATCAAAAGAAGGTTTAGGATTAAGATATTATCAAGTAGAAGCAATACAAGAGGTAGAAAAAGCAATTGTAGAAGGAAAAGATAAAATATTGCTTACAATGGCAACTGGCACAGGAAAAACAAGAACTGCAATAGCTTTAATTTATAGATTACTAAAAAGTGGAAGATTTAAAAGGATATTATTTCTAGTAGATAGAGCAAGTTTAGGGAATCAGGCAGGAGATAGCTTCAAAGAAGCTAAAATGGAAGATTTACAAACTTTTGCACAAATTTATGATGTAAAAGAAATAAAAGATAAAGAGCTTGAAGATACAACAAAAGTACATATTGCAACAATTCAAGGATTAGTAAGAAGAATTATATATAGTAATGATAATGAATTAAAACCAAGTGTGGGTCAATATGATTGTATAATTATTGATGAAGCACATAGAGGTTATATTTTAGATAAAGAGATGGAAGAAGAGGAAGTGAATTTTAAAAATCAAAATGATTATGTAAGTAAATATAGAACAGCTATAGAGTATTTTGAGGCAGTTAAAATTGGATTGACTGCAACTCCCGCATTGCATACTGTAGACATATTTGGACATAGTGTTTATGAGTACAGTTATAGACAAGCAGTAATAGATGGAAACTTAGTTGACCACGAACCACCTGTAATTATTGAAACAGAGTTAAATACAAATGGTATGGTTTGGCAAGTTGGAGAGGAAGTATCTGTTTATAATAGAAAAGAAGGGAAAGTTGAAAAAGAAAGACTAGATGATGAATTAAAAATAGAAATAGAAGGTTTTAATAGAAGAGTAATAACAAAAAATTTTAATAGAACTGTTATAAAAGAATTAGTAAAATATTTAAACCCAGAATCAGAAGAAAAAACATTAATATTTGCAGCAACAGATGAACACGCTGATATGATAGTAAAAATATTGAAAGAAGAATTTGAAGAATTAGGTTGGGAAATATATGATAATTCTATTCAAAAAATAACTGGGTATCTTGGAAAAGGACAAGAAGAAGCTATCAAAAGATTTAAAAATGAAAAATTGCCTAATATTGTTGTAACTGTGGATTTACTTACTACAGGAATTAACGTACCTGAAATATGTAACTTGGTATTTATAAGAAGAGTAAAATCAAGGATTTTGTATGAACAAATGATAGGGAGAGCAACAAGATTATGTGATAAAATAGGGAAAACTCATTTTAAAATATTTGATACAGTTGGAGTATATGATTCGTTAAAAGATTATACAGATATGAAGCCGATAGTACAAAATCCTAATCAAAATTTTGAGAAAATGATAGGTGAAATAGAGTTAATAGAAAAAAAAGAACATTTAAATAAAAAGAGAGAAGAAATCATTGCAAAAATACAAAGAAAAAAGAAATTAATTGAAAAACAGGAGTTAGAAGAATATTTTAAATTGAAATCAGGAAATAAAACACCAGAAGAATATATTGAAGAAATAAAAAAGATGCCAGTAGAAGATGCAACTAAAAAATTAATGGATGATATTGAACTATTTAGATATTTAGACACAGTAAAATATTTACCTCAAAAACAATATATTTCGAATCATAAAGATGCAATAATTGAAGTGAAAAGAGGATATGGGAAAAAAAATAAAAAGCCAGATGATTATTTGGAATCTTTTAAAAAGTTTATAATTGAAAACAGTGATAAAATTGAAGCTCTGAAATTATTAAAAACAGCACCAACTAAAATAACTAGGCAACAATTAAGAGGGCTTAAATTAATACTTACAGAAAAAGATTTTTCAGAAACATATTTGAACTCTGCATATAAGGATTTAAAAAATGAAGAAATATTAGCAGATATAATAAGTTTCATAAAAAACGCTATTGATAATGAACCGTTAATAAATCATGAGGATAGAATTAAACTTGCAGTAAATAAAATCAGACAAAAAAAACAGTGGAACGCTTTACAAAAGAAATGGTTAGATATAATAGAAAAACAGTTGTTAGTTGAAAATATAATGCAAAAAGAAGATTTTGATAAATCAGCATTTAAAAATCAAGGTGGATTTAAAAAGATAGATAAAATATTTAATGGAGAATTAGAAAGTATAATAGATGAATTAAACAAATATTTATTTAATATTTCAGCATAGGAGGATTTTATGGGAACTGTAGAAATAGTACAAAAATTATGGAATTTATGTAATGTTTTGCGAGATGATGGGATTACTTATCATCAATATGTTACTGAACTTACTTATATACTTTTTTTGAAGATGATGAAAGAAACAGGGCAAGAAGAAATTGAAAGAAAAAATGGTGATATAGAAGTTAAAATACCGGAAGGTTATAGATGGGAAAATATCACAAAAGAATCAGGAATTGAGTTGATGAAAAAGTATAAAAGTATACTTAGTTACTTGGGAGAGCATGGAGAAGGTAAAATTAAATATATTTACAATAAGGCAAATACAAATATTGAAGAACCGAGAAACCTTGAAAAAATAATAAGAGAAATTGATAAACTTGATTGGTATAATGCAAAAGAAGAAGGGTTAGGAAATCTGTATGAAGGTTTATTACAAAAAAATGCTGAAGAGAAAAAATCAGGTGCAGGGCAATATTTCACACCAAGAGTTTTAATTGATGTAATGGTAGAAATAACAAAGCCTGAGATTGGAGACAAATGTAATGATCCCGCTGCTGGAACTTTTGGATTTATGATTGCTGCTGATAAATTCTTAAAAGAAAAGACAAGTGATTATTTAGAATTAGATGAAAAAAAACAAGAATTTCAAATAAAAGAAGCATTTTCAGGTTGTGAACTTGTAAGCGATACTCATAGATTAGCTCTTATGAATGCAATGTTGCATGATATTGATGGCAATTTATTATTTGGGGATACATTATCTAGTCTTGGAAAAAGTATGAAAGGTTATGATGTTGTTTTAACAAATCCTCCCTTTGGAACAAAAAAAGGTGGAGAACGACCAAGAAGAGATGATTTACCTTTTATTACTTCAAATAAACAGTTAAACTTTTTACAACATATTTATCGTTCTTTAAATACTAATGGAAAAGCTAGAGCAGCGGTTGTATTACCTGATAATGTTTTATTCCAAGATGGTGATGGAATGGAAATAAGAAAGAATTTATTAAATAAATGCAATCTTCATACAATATTAAGATTACCAACTGGAATATTTTATGCACAAGGTGTAAAAACAAATGTTTTATTCTTAACAAGAGGTGTAAATGATAAAGATAATACAAAAGAGGTTTGGTATTATGATTTAAGAACTAATATGCCTAACTTTGGGAAAACTAATCCATTAAAAAGAGAACATTTTAAAGATTTTGAAGAAACATTTATTAATCATAAAAGTGATAAATGGACAAAATATACAATAGATGAGATTAAAAATAAAAATTATAATCTTGATTTAGGATTGCAAAAAGATGAAAATCAAATTGACCATGAGGACTTACCAAATCCAATCGAAAGTGCAGAAGAAGCAATAGTAAAACTTGAACAGGCAGCAGATTTACTTCAAAGTGTTATTAAAGAACTTCGTTTAAGTGGAGTAGAACTATAATGGGAACTATAATTGATAATATAGATTATAAAAACTGGATAAGTAATTTAAAACTAAAGTTTAGAAATTCACAGATAAAAGCAAGTATTTCTGTAAACAGAGAGCTTTTAAATTTTTATTGGGAATTAGGAGAAGATATTACCAATATGCAGTTAAAGTATAAATGGGGAAGTAATTTTTTAAAAAATTTGAGTAGTGATTTAAAAAGAGAATTCCCTGAAATAAAAGGTTTTTCAGAAAGAAATCTCAAATATATAAGGCAATGGTATTTGTTTTGGAATAAAGATGAAATTGGGCAACAAGTTGTTGCCCAATTAAAAACGATACCTTGGGGAAGTAATATTGTGATAATTTCAAAATGTAATAATATAGAAGAAGCAACCTTTTATTTGAATAATATATTGGAAAATGGATGGAGTAGAAGTGTTTTACTTCATCATATTAAGAGCAATTTATATAAGAGGGAAGGAAAAGCAATTACAAATTTTAAAGAGACACTACCTGAAATTTATTCTGATTTAGCCAATGAAACATTAAAAGATCCTTATAAATTTGATTTTCTTAATATAAGTAAAAAATATAGTGAAAGAGAACTTGAAAATGCTCTTGTGAAAAATATTATGAAATTTTTACTTGAGCTTGGGAAAGGATTTGCATTTATTGGGAATCAATATCATTTAGAATTGAGTGGAAAGGATTATTATCTTGATTTGCTGTTTTACCATATAAAATTAAGATGTTATGTAGTAATTGAATTGAAAGTGGGAGAGTTTAAACCTGAATATGCAGGTAAAGTAAATTTTTATTTAACTCTTGTTGATGAAAAATTAAAAAATGAAACTGATAATCCTAGTATTGGAATTATTTTGTGTACTTCAAAAGATAAAATCACAGCAGAATATTCATTGAGAGAGATGATAAAACCAATAGGGGTAAGTGAATATGAGGTAATAGAAAAATTACCGAATGAGTTTAAAGATATTCTGCCTACAATAGAAGAATTTGAAGAAGAGTTTAAAAAGATAGAGTTGGCAGAAAAGGAGACAGAGTATGGCGAAGAAGAATAAAGAGAAAAAAAGTATAGATGAATTATTGAAAGAGGCATTGATCCCAGAAGAAGAGCAGCCTTATGAGTTGCCTGGAAATTGGGCGTGGGTGAGATTAGGAAATATTATTAATTTAATTTCTGGGCAAGACGTTTCAAAAAAATTGTGTAATGAGAATAAAATAGGTATTCCGTATATAATGGGTGCAAGTAATATGGAAAATGATAATTTACTTATTGAAAGATGGATAGAAAAGCCAAAGATTATTGCAAATAAAGGAGATATTATATTAAGTGTAAAAGGTACAGTAGGTAAATTATTAATTTTAAAAGAAGAAAAAGCAAATTTGAGTCGTCAAGTAATGGGAATAAAATTAAAAAATGATATAGATAATATATTTATATATAGATTTTTTCAAAGTTATATTGAAGAGTTAAAAACTAGAGCCAAAGGTTTAATTCCTGGAATAAATCGAGATGATATTTTGGAAATAAAATTTCAGCTTCCGCCGTTAGCTGAACAAAAAAGAATAGTTGCAAAACTTGAAGATATGCTTTCAAAAATAAAACAAGCAAAAGAACTAATTACAGAAGCAAAAGAAACTTTTGAACTTCGTAGAGCAAGTATTTTACATAAAGCTTTTACAGGAGAATTGACTAAAAAATGGAGAGAAGAGAATGAAACTGAATCAGTTGATAAACTTCTTAAAAAGATAAATGAAGAAAAATTAAAAAAATGGGAAGAAAAATATAAAATAGCAGAAAAAGAAGGAAAAAGAAAACCTAAAAAGCCTGAAATTAAATCTGTTGAAGAGATGAAGGTCTATGGAAGTGATCAGCCTTATGAATTGCCTGATGGGTGGTGTTGGGTTATGTTGGGGGATATTACAGAATTTAAGAACGGTTACGCATTTAAAAGTAAATTTTTTACACAAGAAGGGTTACAGGTAATAAGGATGGGGAATTTATATCAAAATTCACTTAATTTGGATAGGAATCCTGTTTTTATGCCTTTATCTTTAGATGAAAAAATAGTTAATAAAACAAAATTGAAAGAAAATGATATACTATTAACTTTAACTGGAACAAAATACAAAAAAGATTACGGTTATGCCATAAAAATTAATAATTTAGGTGAAAGAATGTTATTACTTAATCAAAGAATTCTTGGAATAACTACAATTGATGAAATAAACACTTTTATATTTAGATATTTATATTCAAATATTTTTAGGGATAAGTTTTTTAGTTTTGAAACCGGTGGAGTTAATCAAGGAAACGTAAGTTCAACAGCAACGGCAACCATAGGAGTTCCGTTTCCATCACTTAAAGAACAAACAGAAATTATTCGACAGCTTGAACAATTCTTTAGAACAGAAGAAGAAGCAAAAGACCTTCTTGAAATGGAAGAACAAATTGATTTACTTGAAAAATCAATTCTATCAAAAGCATTTAGAGGAGAATTAGGGACAAATAATCCTGATGATGAACCTGCTATTGAGTTGTTGAAGAGAGTATTGCAGGAGATGTCTTGTGAGAATTAAAAGTTTATTGAAAAATTTACGAAAAGATGCAATTGAATCTTTTATTGATGAAATTCCAAACGCAGAAGAAACAGAAATATTAATCAATGGATTAAAAATAAAGTAAACGGTAAATTTGAACCATTTTGTAATGCAATAGTAGGATTTTTAAAAACTTTTATACCGCAAACATGACTAGCCCACCGTCCTAGTGGGATTCTGTTTTAATGGGCGGTTAAATCTAATGAAGTTTGTTCTAAATAAGTTGTTTAAAATTTCATTTAGGCGAAAAAATTAGTAGGAAGATAAAAGATATCAAAATTTTAACATTTGATGAACTATTCGACAGAGCTAATTTTATAATTAATCAAAAATAATAGGAGGTCCAATGAATATTTTCGAAGCATTAAGTCAAGGAAATGGTCAAATATCAGAAACTAATATTACATCATTTTTAAGTTTTTTATTGAACGAAACAAATGATTTCGGAAATGCATTTTTAATTCTTTTTTTAGAAAATTTAAAAGATATAGAGAAGTATGTAGATATAAGTGGAGATACTTTTAGGAAAAAAATTCAAAAATTTAATAAATACTATACTTTTTCAGCAATTCCAGAAGTAAAAATTCAGTCCAATAAAAAATTACGAATAGTTGATATAGTATTATCAATATCCAATAAGGCAGATGAGGAAGATATTATATATATTTTAATTGAAAATAAAATAAAAAAATCAGCTATTAAAAAGGAACAATGTTTAGAACAAATAGAAGTATTTAAAAATTGTGAAGATTTTCAGAAAAATGTTCCAATTTTTTCTGTACTAATTACCCCACCAGAAAAAGCTTATGAGAAAATATATAATAATACTTCAAAAGAACACCATAATAGCTTTTGGTTAAGTTGGACTGATAATTCTATTAATTTGATTTCGATAGAAACTATGATCAGGCAATTGATTGTTTTAGAGAATAATTTAGAAATTGCTCCAATTAACAATATTTCAAAATATATTTTAAAGTCATTTGTCGAGTATATTGCCAATGAGCTATCAGAGAAAAATAAAAAATTTAATTTTAGTATACTAGGAGCAAATGTAGTTGAATATGCTTATTTTATTTTAAATTCAAAAACATATATTTTAAAGAGATTTAATAATAAAATGATAAGAATTTATGATGAAGATAATAATTTATTAGATGAGCAAGTAAAACCAATTTTGAGAAAAATTATTAAAAGCTATAACCTAAATATAAGTCTTGATAATAAAGTTACCCAAAGATTAGGCCGAGAGGTAATAAGAGGCTTAAATAAAATAAATTAAGTTTATTTGTTTGGAGTTATTTAACAAAAGGAAATCCAGCATACACATTAGTGCAGGTTGCCATAAATGATATAATTATACTTTTTGCATTTACACCAATTGTAGCAGTTTTACTTGGAATCAGTAATATAAAAGTTCCTTATGCAACACTATTTTTATCAGTTATACTGTTTGTTATTGTCCCATTTTCAGCAGGTTTTATAACAAGAACAACAGTTATAAAAAATAGAGGATTAGAATATTTTGAAAAAAGTTTTTTGCCTAAATTTAATAATATAACAATAACAGGTCTTTTACTTACTTTGGTAATTATATTTTCATTTCAAGGAGATATAATAATTAAAAATCCAACACATATACTATTAATTGCAATACCTCTTACTATATAAACTTTTTTAATCTTTTTATTTGCATATTTATGGGCTAAATTATGGAAATTACCTCACAATATTGCTGCACCTGCAGGGATGATAGGAACAAGTAATTTCTTTAAATTGGCAGTTGCGGTTGCAATATCTTTATTTGGATTAAATTCTGGAGCGACTCTTGCTACAGTAGTTGGAGTTTTAGTAGAAGTTCCTGTAATGTTGACTTTAGTTAAAGTTGCGAATAAAACTATTGGATGGTTTTATGAAGATGTTTTAGAAGGATATGGATTTGAAAAATAAAGGATATACAAAATATAAAAAAATTGGTTTAACCTTTATTTCAGGTATAATTGAATATAAGATAAGAAAAAGTACACTTTTTTTAAAAGCTAGTTTTATGAAAAAAAGAATAATATGGATATACAAATGCCTGTATTGAATGGAATAGAGGCAACAAAAATAATAAGAGAAAATAAAAAATATAACAAAATAATAATAATAGGAGTTAGTGCTTTTGCATTGGAAAAAGAGATAAATGAAGCAATACAATTTGGAATGGATGATTATATTGTAAAACCGTTTAAAAAATAGGATTTAGTAGAAAAAATAAAATATTGGGCAAATTAGAAACAAAAGTGTGATTAATTTAATTAGAATTAAAGAAGTATAAAATAAAAGCGATAATTGTACTAATAAAATGCTATAATTTAACTATAATTATACTACAGTTAAATTATTCTTAGAAGTAGAAATAGAAAAAGATAAAACAAGTATGAATTGTAATAAATTATTATGATGTAATAAGTAAAAAAGAGTATAAAGAAATTGATGACAAGTTTATTATAAAATTAAAACCATATGAATATTTATGGTCAAAGAACGTTTAAAAATAAGATTTTTATATTTTAGAATAAAATAAGTTAGAATAAAATAAAAAAATTATTTTTAAGCTATTCCTAAAAAAGATTAAGATTTGGAGGAGGAGCATTAGCTTTTTTAAATTCAGAATTAAAATCAGGAATAGATATTATATTTGATAAACTTAGCATAGAAGAAAAAATAAAAAATGCTAATGTGATAATAACAGGCGAAGTTAGTAAAGTATAAATTTATTCAGAAAATAAGCTACGCCGTTTTTTGAAATATGCAATTTTTCAAGGCGAAATTTTTCAGAAGCCAAAAATTTAGAAAAATATTTATACTCTACCAGATGAAGCGTAGCTTATTTTTTTAGTTGTCATTTATTAATTTTATAGTTTCTCTGAAAAAGACAGATTGATTAATTTTTTTGTTCAAATGATTTATCATAATTGTTCTTTGAATAACTTTTAATTCATATAAGCTAATCTCTTTATCTATTAATTCGTTGCAAACAGCTACTCCTAACAATTTATCTTCAAAATAAATGTTAATTTGAGATACTGATAATGGATTATATTCAATTGATATATTTTGATTATTATATTCACTTAATACTGGAGAAAAATATATCAAATTATTAAATCTTACTCTACTGTCTATAACTTTTCGCGTACTTGGTGATTTTACTAATAAAAAATTTAACTCTTTTTCACTTTCAGATTCTCTAAAATTTTTAATATTCTTTTCCCATTTATCATAAAATTTGTTATTGTTCAAATCTGTGATATATTTTTCAACAGATTCTTTTAATGAATTATAATCAAAAAAATCATATTTTTTAGATATTTTTTTTATATGATTTTCTAATTTTGTAAAAAAACTTTGGAAAGAACTTTCTTCATTTGTTACGATTTTAATTTTAATAGGTAAATTTTTTTCCAAATCATATAATTCAATTTTTGGTGTTATTTTTATATTATTAATAAGAAAAGTTTTAGGAATTCCATATATATTTTTATTAGTAAAATTTTTCTTTAAAATAGCTTTTCTAAAAATCAACTTTATTAATTCTAAGTCAGCTTTTTTAAAAGATATAGAAAAAGTAACTATAGCGTGTGAAAAAGAATCAAAAATTATATTTATATATGGAGTTAAATATTCATCTGTTAATTCATCTAAAACCATTATATCGAGCGAAACAGAAAAAAATTCAAATCTATCATTGGAGTGAGTAACCGATGAAAGATCAGCATATTTTTTTACAAATGGATCTAAATTATTTACAATTCTATAAACTGTATCATATGAAATATTTTTTTGATTTTTTGAAGTTAAAAACTCTACTGCGTTTTCATAAATATTTAAAATATTTTGATTAGGATTTTGAAAATACAGCTTTTTTATATAGTTAATTCCTTCATCGTTTAAACTTCTATGTTTGTTTTTATCAGATCTATTTGCTTTTTTTAATCCATCTTTTCCATTTTTTTTATAATTATTGACCCATCTTTTTAACGTGCTATATGGTATTCCATTTTGCTCACTAATCTCTTTTAATTTTTTCTTTTTTTCGAGAAAAGGCTTAATAATTTCAAATTTATTTTCTAAATCGATTTTTTTACCCATAGCCCAATTCCTTTCAATAGTATTATATAATATATATTATATAATACTATAACGAAAAAGTAAAGAAGAAAAAAAGGCTCATTTTTTTTCAAAAAAGGTTGACAAAAGAACTCAAAAGTGGTATAAACTTATCAATGGATATATTTTAATCTACATTCGGTTAAAATTAAAGCGCTTGCCTAGTGCACGAGGCAAGTAAAGTCGTACTTGTGCAGGACAATAAAAGTATAACATTTTTTAAGGAGGATTATTATGAAAAAAAGAACAGTAGAAATTACAAACGAAACAGGTTTACATACCAGACCGGGAAATAAATTTGTGAAATTAGCGAAAAGTTTTGAAAGTGAAATATTGGTGTCTAATGAAAGTGGAAAAGAGGTCAAAGGAACATCTTTATTAAAACTTTTGTCACTAGGAATGAAAAAAGGCTCTTTGATAACTATAGTTGCAAATGGAAAAGATGAAGATAAGGCTGTGGAAGAATTAACAGATTTATTAGGGAATTTAACTGATTAAAAAAAGGAGGACAAATGGAAACAAAGATAGTTGAAGGAATAGGTGCATCTCCCGGAATAGCAATTGGAGAAGTTTTTATTAATGATAATTTAGAACCTATTATTAATCTTTCTAAAATTGAAGAGGATGATATTGAAAGAGAAATAGAAAATTTAAAAAAAGCTCAATTAGAAACAAAAAAGCAACTTTTGGAAATTAAGGAAAAAACTAAAATAAATTTTGGGGAAGAAAAGGCAGAAATATTTGAAGGGCATATAACTTTATTAGAGGATGAAGAATTTTTTGATGAAGTTGTGGAAAAAATAACAGATGATAGAATAACAGCTTCAAATTCGTTAGAGCAAACAATGAAAGAATATATTGAGATAATAGGAAATCTTGATGATGAATATTTAAGAGAAAGAGTTGCTGATCTATATGACATTTCAAAAAGATGGCTTCTCAATATTAATGGCGGCGAATCATTAGAAACAAAAATAGAAGATGAAAATATAATAATTGTATCTAAAGATTTAACTCCATCTGACACTGCTCAGCTTGATTTATCAAAAGTAAATGGATTTATAACTGAAATTGGTGGGCAAACTTCTCACTCGTCTATTATGGCAAGGTCTTTGGGATTGCCTGCTGTTGTGGGAGTAACTGGAATTATTGAAGAGATAAAAACTGGAGATTTGGTAATATTAGATGCAATTAACGGGAAAATATTTATTAATCCAAATGATGAAAGATTAGAAGAATATAAGGAAAAAGAGAAAATATTTTTAGAAGAAAAAGAAAAAATATTACAATTAAAAGATAAAAGTGCAACAACAAAAGATGGATACAAAGTTGATTTGTGGGCCAATATAGGAAATCCTTCAGATGTAAAAGCTGCAGGTGAAAATGGAGCAGAAGGTGTCGGATTATATAGAACAGAATTTTTATTTATGAATAGTAAAGAGCTTCCAACAGAAGAGGAACAATTTAAAGCATATAAAATTGTAGCAGAAGAGATGAAAGGAAAACCTGTAACAATAAGAACTATGGATATTGGCGGAGATAAGGAATTGCCATATTTAGAATTGCCAAAAGAGATGAATCCGTTTCTTGGTTGGAGAGCTATACGAATATCATTAGAAAAAAGAGATGTGTTTAAAACACAATTAAGGGCAATTCTTAGAGCCAGTGCATTTGGAAATATAAAAATAATGTATCCAATGATAATATCTATTGGAGAAGTAAGAAAAGCAAATACTATATTGGAAGAGTGCAAAAATGAACTTGTTGCAGAAAATATTGAATTTGATAAAAATATAAAAACTGGAATTATGGTAGAAACTCCAGCTGTAGTATTAAAAGCGTATGAAATAGCTAAAGAAGTGGATTTCTTTTCCATTGGAACTAATGATTTGACACAATATTTATTAGCAGTGGATAGAGGGAATGAAAAAATAAGTTATCTTTACTCTACTTTTAATCCAGCAGTATTAAAAGCAATATCTATAATAATAAATGATGCTCATAGAGCAGGAATAACCGTAAGTATGTGTGGGGAATTTGCAGGGGATGAAAGGGCAAGTGCCATATTAATTGGATTGGGATTGGATGCGTTCTCTATGAGTGCGGGATCTATATTAAAAGTTAAAAGAAATATAATGAGCTTAAAAAAAGAAAGCTGCGAAAAGATAGCCAATGAAGTATTGCTATTAGATACTGATGATGAAGTTGTGGAATATGTAGAAAAAAATCTTAAATTAATATAGAGAAGGGAGAAAAAAATGGGATTTTTTAATAGAATGTTAGGGAAAACAAAAGAGATAGAAATATATTCTCCAGTAGATGGGGAGATAATAAATTTATCTAATGTTCCAGATGAAGCGTTTGCATCAGGAGCTATAGGGGATGGAATTGCAATCAATCCAAGTGGAAAAGTGATTTGTGCTCCATGTAATGCAGAAGAAGTTTCAATATTTGAAACAAATCATGCTGTTTCTTTTGAAACTAAAGGCGGATTAGAGCTTATTGTTCATTTTGGAGTTGATACTGTAAAATTGAAAGGAAAAGGATTTGAAAGAGTTGGAACTGATGGAGAAAGTGTTAAAAAAGGGGATGAATTAGTTAAATATGATATTGATTTTTTGAGAGAAAACGCTGAGTCGGTATTAACACCAGTAATTATATCTAATATGGAATTGGTGGATTCTATAGAAAAAAGTACAGGGAAAGTTAAAATAGGGGATTTAATAATGAAAATTAAATTAAAAAATAGTTAAGTTGCTATGTATTTTAAAGCAAAGTGAAATGTTATTTTTAAGATATTCTTAAATAAAAATTAGGAGGGAAAAATATGAATTCGTTTAGTAAAGTTCAACAATTAGGGAAAGCTTTGATGTTACCAGTGGCAGTATTGCCAATAGCAGCAATTTTATTGAGATTTGGTGTGTTGTGGCATATGAGTTTTATGCAAGCTGGGGGAGATGCAATATTTAGTAATTTAGCATTGATTTTTGGAATAGGTGTAGCTGTAGGATTAGCAAAGGATAATGCGGGAGCGGCAGGATTAGCAGGAGCAGTTGGTCATTTAGTGTTGGTAGCAGGAACAAAAGCTATAAATCCAGATATAAATATGGGGGTCTTGTCAGGTATAATTGGTGGTATTGTAGGAGCTGCTATGTATAATAAATATCATAAAATTCAACTTCCAGAATGGTTAGGATTTTTTGGTGGAAGAAGATTTGTTCCCATCGCTACTTCGCTTGTAACGTTAGCAATAGCATATGTATTTGGATATGTTTGGCCAATAATTCAAAGTGGAATTGATTTTGTTGGAAATTGGATGATGACTTCTGGACCAGTTGGATTATTTACTTTTGGATTTTTAAACAGACTATTAATACCGTTAGGACTGCATCATATATTGAATAGTATAGCTTGGTTTGTATTTGGAAGTTTTGATTATATTAAAGAAGGAGCAAAACTTGTAGCTCATGGAGACTTAAATAGATTCTTTGCAGGAGATCCACATGCAGGTATATTTATGGCAGGATTTTATCCAATTATGATGTTTGGGTTACCAGCAGCGGCAGCAGCAATGTATACAGCAGCAAAAAAAGAAAATAAAAAAGCAGTTGCAGGTATGCTTTTTAGTGTGGCTTTTACTGCGTTTTTAACAGGAATAACAGAACCAATAGAATTTATGTTTATGTTTTTAGCACCAGTATTATATTTTATCCATGCTGTATTAACTGGAGTATCAATGGCAATTGTGGGAAGTATGGGAATATTACATGGATTTGGATTTTCTGCAGGACTTATAGATTTTCTCGTTAATATGGGACTTGCAACAAAAGGATGGTTATTGATTCCAATAGGATTAGTGTTTGCTGTAGTTTATTATTTCTTGTTCTTAGGTTTTATATTGAAATTTAATATCCCAACTCCTGGAAGAGAAGGAGATGAAGATATGATAGATAATGGAGTGGCCGATACCTCTGAATTAGCAGCTAAAGTTTTGGAAGCTTTAGGAGGAGGACACAATCTTACTTCTGTAGACTCTTGCATTACAAGATTGAGACTTGAAGTTAAAAATAGAGATATTATAGATGAAAAAGCCTTGAAGGATTTAGGAGCAAAAGGAGTTTTAAAACCAGGTCAAACAAGTGTACAAGTTATATTTGGGGCAAAAGCAGAAATAATCGCACAAGAAATAAGAAGTTTAATATAAAAAATTAGAATTGTTAAACATAGTTTATTCATTTTAAGACTCGCCTCCCAAAGGATAGTTTTTTGAAATTGTGTTGCTATATGTAGCTTTAGAGATTTAAATACTACATATAGTGACATCAAAAAATAATATTAAAAAACAGAAAAGTAATTTGAATATTTATAAAGTTTATTAATGGAAGCTCCCTTGTTGATTTTAGCAGGGGAGCTTTTGTTATGGAGATAAAAATGAAAAGTCGGCGGAGCATCGATAAGTTAATAAACTTTAATTTGTTTCAATTTAAATTAAAAATAAGCTATAACTTCTTATAAGGAATAAATTAATTATATTAGTTTAAACTACCATATATAAAGCTATATAGATAATTTTTCGGTTAAAAATCATCCAAATAATTAAATTTAGTTAAATTAGTGTTGACATTTTGCGCAAAATATGGTATTACTTATATCAAGAAATTAATTTAAGTAACTTTAATTATAGTTGCGTGATGTAGGGATGTATGTTTGTCTTTTGTAAGGGCAATTCACGAATTGCCCCTATTAGGGTAAGAATATAGCAAAAAATAAAATAAAAATTTAAGGAGGTACAAAATGAAAGGATTAAAATTTGTTGTAATTGGTGGTGGAAGTAGTTATACTCCAGAGCTTGTAGAAGGAATTATAAAAAAAAGAGATACTCTTCCAGTAAGTGAACTTATATTAGTAGACATTGAAGAGGGAAGAGAGAAAGTTGAAATAAATTATAATTTAGTAAAGAGAATGTTTAAAAAAGAGAAGATGCAAACAAAAATTAGTTTTACGTTAGATAGAAAAGAAGCTTTAAAAGGAGCAGATTTTGTTTTATCTCAATTTAGAGTTGGAAGATTAGAAGCTAGAGCTAGAGATGAAAGAATTCCATTAGAAAGAGGATTTGTGGGACAAGAGACAACAGGAGCTGGAGGATTTGCAAAAGCATTAAGAACAATTCCAGTAATATTAGATATTTGTAAAGATATAGAAGAAGTGGCAAAAGATGCTTGGCTTATAAATTTTACAAATCCTGCTGGAATAATAACAGAAGCTGTAAACAAATATAGTAATGTAAAAGTTATTGGATTATGTAATGTACCTATTAATATGAAATATGATGCAGCAGAAGAATTAGGAGTCTCTGCAGAGAAAATAAGAACGGAAATTATGGGATTAAACCATTTGAGTTTTGTAACAAAAGTAATGTTAAATGGTGAAAATAAAATTAATGAGATATTAAAAGGAAGTAAACTTGACGGAAAAGATACTATGAAAAATATAGAAAAAATAGATGATTTTGAAGAGTATAATAAAAAAATAGGGTTAATTTCATCTCCATATTTACAATATTTTTTCTTTCCAGATAAAATGATAGAGAAAGAATTAAAAAATATAAAAGATGGTAAAGGGACAAGAGCAGTACAAGTTATGAAAATAGAAAAAACATTATTTGAAAAATATAAAGATGTTAAATTAGATATTAAGCCAAAAGAATTAGAAGAAAGAGGAGGAGCAAGATATTCAGAAATTGCAATAAATTTAATTGATAGTATTTATAATAATTTAAATAATGAATATGTTGTGAATGTAGTTAATAATGGTTCAATTGTAGATCTGCCAGAAAATGTAGTAGTGGAAGTAAACTGTATAGTTAATAATGAAGGAGCAAGACCTTTACATATGGGACATTTACCAAAATCTGTAAAAGGATTAATTCAACAAGTAAAATCATATGAAGAATACACAATAGAAGCAGCAGTTGAAGGAAATAGAGAAAAGGCATTAATAGCACTTATTAATAATCCTTTAGTAAGAAATGTGGATAAAGCAGAGGAGTTATTAGAAGAAATATTAAATCAAAATAAAAAGTATCTTTCTAATTTTTTTAAGGAGGACTAGAATGTCAAAACGATATTTAATAATAAATAATGATGATTTTGGAATGTTTCATGCTGTGAATAGAACAACTAAAGAACTTTTAGTGAATAAACTGATATCTTCAGCTACAGTTATGATGCCTTGCCCATGGGTAATGGAAGTAGTTCATTTCTTGAAAGAAAATAAAAATATAGATGTAGGAGTTCATCTTACTCTTACAAGTGAATGGGAAGATTATAGATGGGGACCAACATTACCAAAAGATAAAGTTCCATCTCTTGTGGATGAAGAGGGATATTTTTATAAAACAGTTGAAGAAGTTGTGGAATATGCAGATTATGATGAAATTAAAATGGAATTAAATAATCAGATATTATTGGCAATGAAAAATGGAATTAACTTTACACATATTGATAATCATATGTTTACTTTATTTGGAAAAAATTTCCATAAAATAGCATTTGAACTTAGTCAAAAATATAAAGTTCCATTTAGATTTGCTAAAGTTATAGATGAAAATTTATGTGGTGAATTCTCAGAAGATGAATTAAATTTATATTATTATTATGCTAATTTATCAGAAGAAAATGGGATAAAAGTTCCTGATAGATTAGCAACTTCTGGGTATTTTATGGAAGAGGGAGAAACTTATGAAATGTTTAAACAAGAATTTATTGATTTTTTAAAAAGTGTAGATTATGGAGTTACTGAATATTTTTTTCATCCTATAAAAGATGATGAAGAGGCAAAAGCTGCTAATCCATATTGGGAAAAAAGATATTGGGAGTATCAAATTATAAAAGAAGATGAAGTTTGGGAAGTTATAAAAGAAAGAGAAATAGAACTTATTTCTTGGAGGCCATTAAAAGAAAAATTAATTTAGGAGGATTAAAAATGTATATTGCAGGATTTGATGGAGGAGGGACGAAAACTCACTGTATAATTGGAGATGAAAATGGAAATATATTAGCAACTGGAAATGGTGGACCAGCAAACTATCAAACAGCAGGGGTAAAAAGAGCAAAAAAATCAATAGAAGAAGCATTAGAAGAAGCTTTATTAGAAATAGGAATATCTAAAAATGATATTGATTTATATATGTTTGGATTAGCTGGAGCTGATCAAGAACAGGATTTTGAAATAATCCATAAATTTATAAAAGAGATAGTTGGAGATAAAAAATATAAAATTTATCATGATTCTTGGATCGGGTTAAGAAGTGGAAGCGAAGATTACAGTGGAATTGTAGCAATTTGTGGAACTGGTTCTGGATTTTCTGGCAGAAGAAAAGATGGAAAAGAGATTATATTAAGAAATTTAGATTATCAATTAGGAAATAGTGGTGGTGGAAATGAATTGGCTGAAAAAGCTATACATTTTGCATTCCGTTCAGAAGAAGGTACTTTTGATAAGACAGAACTGGAGAATGTAATACCAAAACTATTTTCAGTTAAAGATATGGAAGAAGTAGCAGAAATAATTAGGAATGAAGATATTAGTGAAAAAGTATTAAAAAAAATACCAATAGAAGTTTTTAAATTGGCAAATAGAGGGGATAGGATATCTCAAGAACTGTTAATATCAATGGGAGAAACTTTAGGAAGATATTCTGCATCTATTATAAAAAAATTAGAGCAGGAAAATGAAGAAATAAATATAATTTTAATAGGAAGTATTTATAAAGGAGAATCACCTTTATTAATTGATTCTATGAAACAAAGTGTAAGAAGATTTGTACCAAAAGCAAAATTAATAAGACCAGATAAAGATCCTGTGTATGGAGCTTATTTTTTAGGAGTAGATATAATTAATAAAAAGATAAAACTATAAATATTTTTTGAAATATGGAGGTGATTTATATTGAAGTTAATTACTTAGGAATGGCTTAAAAATAACATTCCCATTTTGCTTTAAAATACGCAATGTTTTAAGCGTTTTTATAACAAAATATGAGAACATTATTTTTTAAACGTTCCTTAATCTAATAAATTAAAAAAATGAGAAAAATTAGGAAAGATACAAAATTGTATCATAAAATTAAAAGGGAGGTATTGAGATGAAATTGAGAAAACATCTAGTATTGGTTATAATGGGGTTATTTCTAGTAGGATTAGTTTCGAATGCAGGGGTATTTGATTTTATATTTAAGAAAGGAAATAAAAAAGAGAGTAAACAAGTTGAAACTGCCAAAAAAGCAGTAGAGCTTACAATGTGGGTAACACCAGATGCAGAACATGAGGCAGATTTAAAAAATATAATAAAGAAATTTGAAGATAAAACTGGAATGAAAGTAAAAATTACAGTTTTAGGTTGGGATATTGTATGGGATAAATTAACTACAGCAGCTACAAGTGGAATAGGACCAGATGTAGTGGAAATTGGCGGAACATGGGTATCAAGTATTGCTGCTATGGGAGTGTTAGAAGATTTATCAAAATATTATAAAGATGACATGGAAAAAGATTATTTACCAGCAACTTTAAAATATAGTAGTACCGTTGGCGTGCCTGGAAAAATGATAAGTTTACCATGGGTTACAGATGGATACTTATGGTATTATAGAAAAGATTTATATGAAAAAGCTGGCTTAGATCCTAAAAAAGTATTTGATACATGGGATTCATTTAGTGCAGCAATGAAAAAATTAGATGCTATGAATTTTAAAACGGATAAGGGAGAAAAAATACCAGCATTTGCTCATGGTGGAAAAAATGATTGGAATATTATACATATGATGGGTGGATTTATTTGGCAAAATGGTGGAAATTATATAAGCGCAGATGGAAAAAAATCTTTAATTGCAGATCCAAAATCAGTAGAAGCAATTAAATATTTTACAAATTTTGCAAGAACAGGAATCGTTCCAAAGAAATATTTAGAAAAAGATCCTTCAGAGATAGAAGCTATTTATGGAGAAGGTGGAATAGCTACAATATTAACTGGACCTTGGTTTGCTGCTCAAATGGATAAAACTTTATCTGGACTATATGATACAGAAACTGATGATAAAACATCTCTTGCTAAATCAAAATTTGTATATAAAAATACAGATGTAGCAGAACCTTTAGCAGGTTCTGCAGGAAGATACACTTTTTCTGGAACTAATAATTTAGCAGTATTTAATTTTTCTAAACATAAAAAAGAAGCAGCTGGATTAGTAAAATATTTAACTGATGATGAAGGAGCGCAAATAGCATATGCAAAAGCAACAGGTTTATTCCCTGTATCAGTTGCAGCTGTTAATTCACCATTTGTAACAGAAAATCATTATAGAAGTGCTGTAAAATATGCGTTTGATCATGATTATGTAAAAGTTTATCCATCAGTTCCAGCTTGGGGACCAATTGAAACAGTTTTAACTAAAAACTTGGGACTTATTTGGGACTTAGTATCAGGAGTTGATGGCAAATATACAGATGAAAAACTTATGAAAGTAATTGATGAAACAAAAAGAGAAATGAATCTTGTAATCTCTCAAACTGGAACAGAATAAAAAAAGAAACTTCTAAAGAAAAATAATGGGGCTGTTTTTACAGCCTCATTATTAAAAAAGAAAGGAGAATAAGTAATGAAGGTAAATAATATATTCAAAAAATATAGATTTGCATATCTGTTAATATTGCCATCTATAATATCTTTGGTTGCAATACAGGTGATTCCATCTATACAGGGATTATATATATCAATGCTAAGATTAAATCAATTTACATTTAAAGATTTTTTAAGAGCACCTTTTGTAGGATTAAAAAATTATTATACAATTTTATTTGATCCAAATAGTATGATTCGAGTTGGATTATTGGGAGCTCTTAGAAATAGTGCAATATTTACAGTAGTTGTAATTTCTGGAACTATTGTAGTAGGAATGGGACTAGCAATGGTATTAAATCAGAAATTTAAAGGACGAGGTGTAGCAAGAACTCTTTTATTATTACCTTGGATAGTGCCAACATATATAGTTGGACTTTTAGCTTCATTTATGTATGGCTATGATGGAATAATTAATAGAATTTTATTTAATACATTACATTTATTACCACATCCAATATATTGGAAAGTTGGACCAATGACATTACTTAGCATTATTTTAATAACTATTTGGAGATTTTTTCCAATGACTATGTTAATGTATTTGGCTGCGTTACAAGGGATATCAAAAGATTATTATGAAGCAGCAGAAATTGACGGGGCTTCAGGATTTCAAAAATTTAGATATATAACTTTACCATTTTTAAAACCTGTAACAGCTATGATGGTTTTATATGGAATGATTCAACACATTTATTCATTTAATATAGCTGCAATGATGTTTGGAATGGGATCAGGTTATCCAGGTAAATGGGGAGATTTACTAATGACAAATCTAATGAGAAATTCATTTAGTTTATGGCAGTATGGACCAGGAGGAGCGGCTTCAGTTGTGTTAATGGTCATGGTATTAGCATTAGTTGGTATGTGGCTTAAAATATTTAAAGATGCTATTACAGCAGAGTAGGAGGTAATAATGAACTATCGTTTAAAGAAAAAATTAAAAAGATATGCTTCTTTAGCAGTGTTATGGTTAGTTGTAGGAATAGTTGTATTCCCAATAATATATATGGTTGTATTAGCAGGAAGTTATAGTAATAGTATAAGAACTGGAACAGAATTTTCTACAGTAAGTTTATCAAGATATATAAAGAATTTTATTGATATGCAAAAAAATGTTGATTTTATGAATTATTTTAAAAATAGTGTAATAGTAATATCAAGTACAACAATTATATCGTTGGTGTTATCTATTTTATCAGGATATTCTTTAGCAAGATTTAAGTTTCCTGGTTCAAATGGTTTTGGATTAACAATGTTAGCAACTCAACTTATACCCCCAACATTAATATTAATTCCAATGTATTTGGTATTTATAACAATTCAAAGAACTTTTGGAGTGCAGGTTATTGATACTTATATGGGACTTATTATCCCTTATGTCGCGATATTTACTCCTATGAGTATATGGGTAATACGAGGGTTTTTTGCAAATTTACCTGTAGAATTAGAAGAAGCTGCAAGGATTGACGGTTGTAGTAGATTTCAAGCATTTAGATTGATAATGTTACCATTAGCAGTTCCTGGAATAATTGCAACAGGTATATTTATATTTTTAACAGCTTGGGATGAGCTTATGTTGGCTAGCATATTAACTACCTCGCCTAGAGTACAAACAATACCAGTAGGAATAAGATTATTTATTGGAAGAATACAAAATAGATTTGATTTAACAATGATGGCAGCACTTGTAACGACAATACCAGTTGCAATATTATTCTTTGCATTACAAAAATATTTTGTTCAAGGGATGACAGCAGGAGCAGTAAAAGGATAAATAAAGAATGTATTCTTAAATTATACTGATTAAATATTATTTTTATATCTCCCCTTTATAGGGGAGATATAAAAATAATAGCTCGAAATGGAGGGAGAAATGGGGGGAAAAGAGTATAGAAGTAAAAATAAAAGTTTTAAAAACATTTTTATGATTAGATTAATATCAATGGTGTTGTTTATTACATTAACTATGTCATTTATTGTTGTAAATATAGTTAATAAATATATAGAAGAATCTGTTTATAATACGAATAATAGTATTGTAAATGGAGTGTCTAGCACTTTTGATACTTTTATAAAAAATACCGAGATATTAGTAAAATTATTGGCAAATAATCCTAATATATCTAAATTTAATCTAATTGGTTCTTCTGAATTATTAGTTCAATATACAAATAAAAACCCTTTAATATCTAATATAGTAATTTATAAAATGGATGGAAAAAAGAAATTAAAAGAAAAAATGAGAATAAACGGTTCTTTAAAAAATGATTTTACAGAAAAAACAATTAATAAATTATATAATGAAAAGAAAGATAATATTGAGATATTAAAATCAAAAGATACAAATAAATTAATGCTATTAATGATATCTCCTATTTATAAAATGAATTTTCTAGGAAAAATCACTAAAAAAGAGGGCGGTGCATTAGTAGCTGTAATAAGTGTAGAAAAATTAAAAGAGATGTTATTAAAAAGAGAAATTTTGAAAAATAAAGATTTTTATATAGTAAATGAATATGGAAAATTGATAATGTCAAATAAAAGAGCTGCAAAAGAATTTGAAGATTTAACAAAATGGAATAAAAGATTTAAAGTGACAAGTAAAAATGGTGGAATAATAAAATATTCATTGGAGAATATAAAAAAAATAGCATTTTCTAAATATAACAAAGAATATAAAATTGGATTTATTATTGAAGAAGCAGAAAAAGTTGCATTTAGAGAAAGAGATAGAGTTATAACTATTTTTATAATAATAATTATTTTAAGTTTACTATTAGTTATCATCCTATCAGATAGATTAGCAAAAGATGTAATAAATCCTTTAACTGAATTAACTCATCAAATAGAAGTTGTAAAAACTGGAGATTTTGATATATCAATTAGTGATAAAAATTTAAAAAGAGAAGATGAATTTGGAATACTATCTAATGGATTTAAGGATATGATTGAAAATTTAAAGAAAGTTTTAGGAGATATAAACATAAGTTCTAAAACTTTTAATGAAAATTCAGATAAGTTAAATGTTACAATAGAAAAGAATCAAGCTTCTATAAAAGAGATAAACAAAATAGCTAAAACATTATTAGAGAGTTCGGAAATAAATAACAAAGAGATAATAAAGGGTGTTAAATCAATAAAAAAAATGTCAAGCAGCTCAGAAGAAATTGCTATTTCATCAATGGAATTAAAAGACAAAATTTCTGAAACAACAAAATTTGCAAAAAATGGATATGCTATGATGGGAAAAACAGTTGAATTATTAGATACTACTTATAATTCTTTTGAATTGGCAGCTGGTAAAATGGATTCGCTAAAAGATTCAATTGAAAATATTGGAGGTATAATAGATTCAATAAAAAATATTTCTGATCAAACAAATTTATTAGCATTAAATGCTGCAATAGAAGCTGCAAGAGCAGGTGAGGCTGGAAAAGGGTTTGCAGTAGTTGCAAATGAAGTAAAAAAACTAGCGAATCAATCAAATAATTCTGCAGAAGAGATAACAAATATTATTTCTAAAATTAAAAATATTGTAATGGATACAATAAACATTTTTGAAAAAAATTATAAAGAGTTAGATGAAGTAAAAGAAAATAGTGAAAAAACAAAATTACAGATAGAAAAAATAAATAATTTTTCTGAACTATCTTTTGAATCAGTTCAAAAAAGTGCTGAATTAACTGAAATAGGAGTAAGCCTTTCAAAAGATATGCTAGAATTATTATCGACATTAAAATTATCAATAGAAGAGAGTTCTAAATTTTCAAAAGTTATAGATAAAAATATAGGATATCAAGAAAAAGATAACTTAGAGATAAAAGCTATAGCTGTAAATATGAAAAATATATCATTATTTTTAAATAAAACGTTATTAAAATTTGAAGAAGAAAAAAAAGAAGTAATAGAGAAAGAATAGGAGGTAAAAATGGCAAAAGTAATATTAAAAGATATGGAAAAAACATATCCAAATGGATTTAAAGCAGTACATGGACACAATTTGGAAATAAAAGATGGAGAATTTATGGTATTTGTAGGACCATCAGGTTGTGCAAAATCAACAACATTAAGAATGATAGCAGGACTAGAAGAGATAACAGGAGGAACAGTAGCAATAGGAGATACAATAGTAAATGAGTTGCCGCCAAAAGATAGAGGAATAGCAATGGTATTCCAAAATTATGCCTTGTATCCACATATGAATGTATATGATAATATGGCATTTGGATTAAAATTAGCCAAAACACCAAAAGAAGAGATAGACAAAAGAGTAAAAAATGCAGCAGAAATATTAGGAATAACAGATCTATTAGATAGAAAACCAAAAGAGATGTCAGGAGGACAAAGACAAAGAGTAGCGGTGGGAAGAGCAATAGTAAGAGATCCGAAAGTGTTTTTATTTGATGAACCGTTGTCAAATTTGGATGCTCAATTAAGGGTTCATATGAGAGTAGAGATAACAAAATTACATAAAAAATTGGGAACAACAATGATATATGTAACTCATGATCAAGTAGAAGCAATGACAATGGGAGATAGAATATGTGTAATGGAATTAGGGGTAATAAAACAAGTAGACACTCCATTAAATTTATATAATAAACCAGAAAATAAATTTGTAGCAGGATTTATAGGAAGTCCATCAATGAATATAGTAGAAGCAAAACTAGAAAAAGAAGGAGAGACAACATATGTAGTAACAGAACATATGAAATTAAGATTGCCAAAAGAAAAAGCAGATAAAGTACAAAAATATGTAGGGAAAGAAGTATGGTTTGGAATAAGACCAGAACATATAGGAAGTCATGAAACACATCCAAATGAAAAAGATAATTATGTAAATTCAGAAATATATGTAGTGGAACAAATGGGAAATGAAGTATTTGTATATTTCACACCGGGAAAAAATCAATATATAGCAAGATTAGGAAGTGAAGGAGTAACAGTAAAATCAGGAGAAAAATATGAAATATGGTTTGATACAACTAAATGTCATATATTTGATAAAGAGACAGAAGAAAATATAAGTTTATAAAGATATGTAGGGGCGAACCTATGTGTTCGCCTAGAATTATGGGTTGGGAATTAAATGATGTTAGATTTTGGGAAACTTGTAGGGGCAATTCATGAATTGCCCTTACGATTGCCCTTACGATTCCTACAATGGACCTTATAAAGAACCTTTATAATAATAACTATTATTATTTGTAAAATATAAAAAGCAGGGCGAACACATAGGTTCGCCCCTACAGAAGGATGTTGCAATATAATTTTAATGGATTATGATTTGTAGGAGAGATAGATTCTCACTCAACAGATAAAAATATAAAATTATATAAAGTTAATTACAAATAAGGAGCATAAAATGGATGCTAAAATAAATGTAGAGAAGATAAAAAAATTTATAAAAATAAAGAAAAATAGTATATGGGAAGAAAAAGATTTGATAACATTATGTCTACTAACAATGAAAAAAGATAACATGACAAAGGAAAAATTAAATTATAAGGATATAAAAAATCAAGTTAAATTATTATTGAAAATAATGAATGAATTAGAAAAGGAGATATCATGAGATTAATAATAAACGAATCTGTAGGAGAATGGGCAGCAATATATGTTGCCAAAAAAATAAATTTGCATAAATCAGAAAAGCTATTTGTATTGGGATTGCCAACAGGAAGCACACCAATAAAAATGTATAATAAATTAATAGAATTAAATAAAAAAGGAAAAGTTAGTTTTAAAAATGTGGTAACATTTAATATGGATGAATATGTAAATTTACCAGAAAATCATCCAGAAAGTTATCATACATTTATGAAAGAGAATTTTTTTAACCATATAGATATAAAAGAAGAAAATATAAATATATTAAATGGAAATGCTAAAGATTTAGATGAAGAATGTGCAGAGTATGAGAAAAAAATAGAAAGTTATGGAGGAATAGACCTATTTATAGGTGGAGTAGGAGAAGATGGACATATAGCATTTAATGAACCAGGATCATCACTAAGTTCAAAAACAAGAACAAAAGAATTAACAGAAGATACAAGAATAGTAAACTCTAGATTTTTTGGAAGAAAAATAGAAAATGTTCCAAAAGTAGCATTAACAGTAGGGGTAGGAACAATACTTGGAGCAAGAGAAGTGTTGATAATGGCAACAGGCTATAAAAAATCATTAGCAGTTTATAATGGAGTAGAAGGAAGTGTAAATCACATGTGGACAATATCTGCCTTGCAACTACATAGATATGGAATATTAGTGTGTGATGAAAAAGCAACAATGGAATTAAAGGTAAAAACAGTAAATTATTTTAAAGATATTGAAAAAGAGTTTTTAGATGTTGATAATTTAGAAAAAGAGCTTTAGAAACAGATTAAAAATATATAAAATTTATTTTTTAATTTTCCCTTATAAGTTATCTCTAATTAAACTTTCTTAACAAAAGTAAAAAAATGTGATAAACTATAAAAGGTTTATAATACATAGGAATGGTTTAAAAATATAAGAAACTTATTTTTTTAACATTCTATAGGAGATGATAAAATGCGTGTAGTTGGAAATCAAAATTATGTTAAAGAAAGAAATAAAAAACTTATTATAGAACTTTTAAGAACAAATGGTCCATTATCAAGAGCAGATATAAAGAAATTTATAAATTTAAGTGCACCATCAATTTCTACTAATGTTGAAAGATTGGTAGATGAGAATTTATTAATAAAAGCAGGAAAATCAAGCTCTATGGGTGGCAGAAAAGTAACTTTTTATGATGTTAATTATAATTATGGATATATAGTAGTTATAGATTTGTCATTAGATGAAATTTATATAGGAATATCTAATCTAAAAAGTGAAATGATTGATAAATTGAAAATAAGAGTTACATCTAAAAAATATGAAAATGTTTTAGGAGAATTAATTCAATCAATTGAAAATATGCTATTGAATAACAAAATATCGGAAGATGATATAGTGAATGTTAGTATATCAACTCCAGGAGTTTTAAAAGAAAATAATGAATTAGAATATGTAGATAAAAAAGAATGGTTTTATAAAAAACCACTTTTTAAAGATTTAGAAGAAAAATTTAATAAAAAAATCATAATAGAAAATGATGTAAATTTAGATGTTATAGCAGAATATGAAAAAGGATTGGGAAATTCATTTTCATATTTAACATATATAAAAATTGATAAAGGGTTAGGAGCAGGGATAATATTAAATAACAATCTTTTGAAAGGAAAATCTGGAGAAGTAGGAGAAATTGGATTTTCAATAATAAGAAATGGCAATGGAGAGTTAATTAGTTTAGAAGATGAATTGAATATAGAAAAGATATATTCTGATATAAAAAAAGATTTAGAAAATGGAGAAAATACAATTATTAGAGAATTAGTAAGTGGAAATAGTGACAAAATAAATTTGGATATTTTAGGAAAAGCGGCATCTTTAGGCGATGAGTATTCTAATAAAAAAATAAAATATTTAGCAGAAGAGCTAGGTATTTTCATATCAAATATAGTATCAATATTAGGTATAGAAGTCATAATAATTGGTGGATTAATAAAAGTATTAGGAAAAATATTTTTAGATGAAATCAGACTTTTTATAAAAAATTATATTCCTTTTGATACTTTGGTTACTTATTCAGGATTTGATGATGAGATAGGATTAATAGGGGCATCTGAAAATGGAATAAAACTGTTTTTTGAAGACTTTTTCAGAAGTAAAGTTTCTTAAAGCAATAGTTTGAAAAAAATGGGAAAATCATCTATTTTTTAAGCTGTCTCTAATAATATTTGCTATATAGGGAGGTTATATTTATGAAAAAAAGGGTGTTAATAATAATTAGTTTAATAAATTTAATTTTAATGGTAGGTTGTAATAATATAAATATTAATTCAGAGAAAAGTAATTTAAAAAAAATAGATCTTGCAAATATAAAAATAATAAAACCAAATTTAAAATCAGATGAAAATTTAAACAAAGATGTAATAAATTTTTATAAAGAATGGGAATCAAAGTATATAAAAAAAGTAAGAGGTGTATTTCCAGAACAAACATATTTAGATTATGGAGTAGAAGCGAGAGAAGATTCTGATGCTTTGCAAGATTGGTTTAAACCATTTAACGTAGTAGCAACTTCAGAGTCTCAAGGGTATGCAATGATTATTACGGCTTCTATGGCAAACATCGATAAAGATAATAAAGACAATTTCCAAAAAAAATTCAATGCACTTTATAGATTTTTTAGAGCTCATCCAAGTAAATACAATAGAGATTTAATGTGCCTGCAAGAGTTAGGTATTGGCTTAGAAAAAAATGGATCAATTGTAGAAGGAGAAGTTTTGGATATAGAAAATACAACTGACGGACCTTATTCATCAATAGAGGGAGATATGGATATAGCATATTCATTATTAATAGCTAATGAAATATGGGGAAGCGATGGAGAAATAGATTATAGATCAGAGGGATTGAAAGTAATAAAAGCTATAATGAACAGTGAAATAAACAGAAAGGAGCATATTCCATTAATGGGAGATTGGGTTTTAAAATATGCCAGCGGAAGAAATCCAGTAGATAAAAAAGAGGGGATAAAACATTTAACAATTGTAAAATCTTCAAATTTAATTCTAAATTATTTTGATACATTTTCAAAAGTAGATTTAGAAAATAGAGAAGAGTGGTTAAATGTCTTAAATAAATCAGAAAATATAATAAATTATAATACTACTAATTGGGGAAGTAAAACAGGATTAGTTGCTGATTATTTACAAAAAAATATTAGTGGGTATTATATCCCAGTAAAAGGAGCGGTTGTAGAAGGCGATGAAAATGAAGGAGATTATAATTGGAATGCTTGCCGTGATCCGTGGAGATTTTCAGTTGATACAATCTATAGTAATAATAGAACTGTATTATTAGGTTTAGTAAAATTAAACAGATGGATTAGGGAAAAAACAGGAAATATTCCAGAAGAAATTAGACCTGGATACTATATACGAGATGGAAAAGCAGGAGAAATTATTGGTGATCGATATGGATGGGGAGAAGATATATCATTTACAGCACCATTTTTAATTAGTGCTTGTATCGGTCAAGAAAACCAAAAATGGCTAAATGATCTGTGGTCTCATTTATTAGAGATTCCTATTGACGATGAAGTATATTTTGGGAATGTTTTAAAAATGCAAGCTTTAATAATTGCATCTGGAAATTGGATTAACATTCAATAAAAGCGTTTAATTTTTATAATTGGAGGGAATAAAGATGAGAAGAATAATGATAAAAAAATTACTATTTTTAGTAATATTAATTTCAGTAATAGGGTGTGCTAATACAAAAATAAAAACTATACAAAACACCTCTTCAAAAGATGTGAAAATAATAAAACCAAATTTAAAATCAGATAAAGCCTTAAAAAGAGATATAGTAACATTTTATAAAAGTTGGAAAGAACAATATCTAAAAATAGTTCCGAATAAAAATCCAGAACAAATATATTTAGATTATGGAGTAGAAGCAAGAAAAGATCCAGATGCTTTATCCGATTGGTTTGATCCAGCAAATGCTGTAACTACATCTGAATCTCAAGGGTATGCAATGATTATTACGGCTTCTATGGCAAACATTGATAAAAATAATATAAATAATTATAAAGAGCAATTCAATGCACTTTATAGATTTTTTAGAGCACATCCGAGTAGATTTAGTAACGACTTAATGTGTTGGCAAGAGGTTGGGATTGGGCTAGAAAAAAAAGGAGATACAGTAACTGGAGAAGTAACAGATGTAAAAAATATAGAAGAAGGAGCAGACTCTGCAATAGATGGAGATATGGATATAGCTTACTCTTTATTAATAGCAGATAAAATATGGGGAAGTAATGGAGAGATCAATTATAAAGAAGAAGCATTAAAAGTGATAAAGGCTATAATGAAAAATGAAGTGAATAAAAAGGAACACATTCTTTTGCTAGGAGATTGGGTCTTAAATTCTATTAAAAATGGAGAAATCAAAGAAAATAAGAAATATTTAACAATAACAAGATCTTCTGATTTTATTCTAGATCATTTAAGAGCGTTTTCTAATATAGACAAAGAAAATAGTAAAGAATGGACAAATATTTTAGAAAAAACAGAAGCTATAATAAATTATAATGTAAATAAATGGAGTAAAAACACAGGATTAGTAGCTGATTTTCTACAAAAAGATGAAAATGGGAATTATACTCCAGCTATTGGAAATGTTTTAGAAGGAGATAATGATGGAGATTATAATTGGAATGCTTGTCGTGATCCGTGGAGATTTTCAGTAGATGTAATCTATAACAAATCACAAAAGATAACTTCATCCATAAAAATATTAAATAATTGGGTCAAAAAAAATAGTATGGAAGATCCAGAAAAAATATATCCAGGTTATTACATAAGAAATGGCGAGGTAGGAAAAGTAATTGATGACAGAAATACTTGGGGCGAAGATTTATCGTTCACTGCACCATTTTTAGTAAGTGGATGCGTAGGAGAAAATAACCAAGAGTGGATAAATAAATTATGGGAAAATATTATAGATACAAAAATTGGAGATTCAGAATATTTTGGAAATGCTATAAAAATGCAAGCTTTAATAATTGCTTCAGGCAATTTGGTAAATGTTATAGGAGAATAAAATTAATAGACCCATAAAAAGATATTTTTTTATGGGTCTATTAATATATGAATTTTATTAATGTTATGTCTTCATCAGGAAAAGAAAAACAGCTAAAAATATAATTTAAGCTGTTTTTCTTTTTATTATTTTTTTAATTTATTCATAATTCCATAAAGATATATATCTGTAATATAATCTGAATAATTCTCATAAAATTCATCATTAAAATCTGTATTAGTTACTACTTCAAGCATAGGTTTAAACATAAAATGTGAAAAATATATTCCCGTAAATGCAGGAATAGCAATTTCTAAATTTAATTTTTCATTTTTTATAGTACTTAGATTTTCAAAAAGTGTACCATAAAGAAGTTTCATAATTTTCATAACTTTTTCTTTTTTAATCTCTTTAATATCATCATGTTCATATGGAAATTCAAAAATAGATATTTTAAACATATCTTCATTTCCCTTAATTAATTTTATTGTAGCTCTTCCAGCTTTTCTTATCCTTGTTTCAAAATTATCATTTTTATCTATTGCAGCAGATATTTCTGTATATAATTTGTCATAAAATATAGTTATAATCTCTTTTAATATTCCAACTTTAGAGTTATAATAATAATTTACCATTGATATATTTATACCAGCTTCCTTTACAAGTTCTCGAACTCCTGTAGCTGAAAACCCCTTTTTAGCAAAAAGTTTTATAGATACTTGTAATAACTTTTCTTTTGCAGACAACTCTTTTTCCATTATTTCTACCTCCAAGTATTTTTTATAAATTTAAATATATTATAACACTATACATATATATTTTACAAATATTATATCATAATTTTTATAGCTTGACAAACGTTCGTTTAAATGATAAAATTTTATTAAATATTTATATTTAACCAGTGTGGAGTTAAATATGAATTACAAAAAAAAGGAGGAGTTTTATGAAAGAAAAAAAAATTTACATTGGAACAGATTCTGTAATGAATTCAATGCTTAGTTCTATACAGGAGGGGATAATAAAACATCAAAGTAATTTTTTTAAAGTTCAAAAATTTACAGAGGATTTAGTACATAATAGAACTTATGTCAATTGTATGTTTCCATCATTTCCTGGAAGAGCTTGGGATAGATTTTTTGAAGGAACATATAGGGTATCTAAAGGAGAGAATGTTCCTTTATGGATGGATATTGTTGTAACTGGAAGATGTCATTGTAATTGTTGGCATTGCTTTAGATCAAGTTATAAAGATAATGGGGATCTTGAAATTGAAGTTATTAAAAGAACAATTGATGAAGCGTATGAAGCAGGAACAACAGTTATTGGAATTACTGGTGGCGAGCCAATGCTTAGAGATGATATACTAGATATATTAAAATTAATTCCTGATGGAATGGAGGGATTATTTTATACAACTGGTTATAAAATAGATAATAGTTTTGCAAAAAAATTATCAAAAACAAATGTTACGAGATGTTTAATAAGTTTAGATCATTATGATGAAAAGATTGTAAATACAATGAGAGGATATCCAAAAGCATATGAAATGACAATGACAGCTATAAAAGCATTAAAAGAAGCAAATATCTATACAGGAGTAACTTTATGTGTGACAGATGATTTATGTGATCGTGAAGTATTTTATAAATATATAAATTTTGTAAGAGAACTTGGTGCTGATGAAATAAGAGTAATATTACCAATTCCACAAGGAAATCTTGAAGGTAAAAATTATAAAAGGCTTTATATTAATGCAATGAAATGGACTCGAGAAATTCATGAAAAATCATTAAAAAATCCAAATTACCCAAATATTCTACTTTTTTCTCAATTGGAAAGTCATAATTTTATAGGATGTGGAGCAGGTTATACTTATGTAACTATAAATAATGATGGAGCATTGACTCCATGTGTATGTGTTCCTTTAACGTTTGGAAATGTTAAAGAAGATGGATTTATAAGTGCCTATTCTAAAATTAATTCTTTATTTAAAGGGACAGGAAAAACTTGTTATGGTAAACGTGTAAGTAAAGCAATGAAAGAGGAGATAAAGGATGGAATGTTGGCGCCTTACAATGAAGAAGTTTCAAAAAAAATAGCGAATAAATGTATTGTTAATGATGGAATTGCTAAATTTTATGATAATTTAAAAAATTATGAAGTAAAAGAAAATGATGCTTAAAAATGTTGAAAAAATAGGAGGAGATTACAGTGAATGGTACAAAAATATCAGGAATAGGAACATATATTCATTCTGTTGTTTCAAATAATGATTATATAAATATATTTGGTAAAAAAGCAAGATTTATAGATAAAAAAATTCCTCACAAAACAAGGTATAGTGCAATAAATATTTTAGATGGAAGCGTTGAAATAAGAAATAGTGAAATGGCATATCACGCCTCTATTGAAGCGATGGAAATGGCTAAAGTTAAAAATGATGAAATAGATATGATTATATATTCTACATCTACTCCAGACTATATCCTTCCACCTAATTATGTAATATTACAAGAAAAATTAGGTATAAAAAAATGTATGGGAATAGATATTCGTTCAGGATGCTCTGGATTTGGTAATGCAATTATTACTGCAAAACAATATATTGCTACAGGCATGGCAAAAAAAATTTTAGTTGTTGGAGCAGATCTAACATCTTCAAGATTATCCTTTTTATTTAAAAATCTAAAAGAATTTCCATTAAAAGCTTTATATAATTTAATGCTATTTGGAGATGCCGCTGGAGCCGTTGTTGTTGAAAAATCAGAAATAGATAATTTTTTTGGAACAATAATGGGCTCTTCACGCCCAAATTCACCATTTGGTTCTTTAATTGAGGTAGGTGGGTCAGTAAATCCTTATCCGAATGGTAATTTTAAGAATGAGGATATCCCAATACATCAAAATGCTTTAGCAACGGAACAATTAATTCCAGGGGTTATGATTGAAGCAGTAGAAGAATTTTTGGGAAAATCAAATAGTAAAATTGAAGATTTTAATTACTACATACTCCCAATAGATTCTCCAAGAATGGCATCAAAAGTAATAGAATATTTTAATCTTGATAGTGATAAAATAATTAGTGTCGGAGCAGAAGGAGGAAGTCTTGTTAATGCAGCAGTGCCACTTGCTTTAAAAAAAGCATATGATTTGGGGAAATTAAAAAAAGGTAATAAAATAATGATATATGCTGCTGAAAATACTAGGTGGCAATATGCTGTAATGGGATATAATTGCAATTTTTAAAGGAGTAAAATAAAGTTTATTTATAATAAAATATAGTAAAAATTTAAAAATATATAACATATGATGGGTGGTAAAAAAAATTGCTAAAATTTGAGATGACGGATAATTTTTAATTGCTTTATAAAATTTCAAATAAAAAACAAATTGTTATGTAAGTAGTTAAATATGATAAAATTATATGGAAATTCATTTGGTAAAGAAGAGACTTATTATTATTTAGCAACGATGTATGAAGAAGAAATAATTATTAATGATATTCGAATAAGAATTAAACCTATGAAAATTTATAGCGTAGATATTTCTTCTAAAAAAGAAATCGAAATTAATATTTTGAATAATAAGAGCCAACTATTTATGTTCGAAATAAATAAAAAATAATAAAGGAGATGTTATAGTGAAAAATAATATAATTTTAGGGCATTTAATGACATTGATGACAATATTTATTTGGGGTGTAACGTTTGTTTCAACAAAAGTTTTATTGGTTCATTTAACGCCAATAGAAATATTATTCTACAGATTTTTAGTTGCATATATTTTATTATTAGTGATTTATCCTAAAATAAAAAAGGTGAATTCGGCAAAGGAAGAAATATTATTTTTTTTCTTGGGTTTTTTTGGTATATTTATGTACTTTTTACTTGAAAATATTGCGTTAAAGTACACATTGGCATCTAATGTAGGATTATTTATGTCAACAATACCCATAATTACATCTTTAATAGTTGTATTTGGGACAAAAGATGAAAAATTCAGGAAAGAATTGATATATGGTTTTCTTATTGCTATAATAGGGGTATTTTTAATAATATTTAATGGAAAATTTATTTTAAAGCTGAATCCTATAGGTGATATTTTAGCATTAATTGCCGCTCTTTCCTTCTCCATTTACTCAAATTTATTGAAAAAGATAAATAATAAATACAACTATTTATTTATAACTAGAAAAATATTTTTTTATGGGATTATATGTATGATACCGATTATATTCTTAAAACATGAACAATTTTCACCGAATAAGCTTTTAATTCCAGAGGTATTTTGGAATATTGTATTTTTGGGGGTAGCGGCATCGACTCTTTGTTTTGTTATGTGGAATAAAGCTGTTAGTATTATAGGGGCAATCAAAGCAAGTAATTATATATATCTTGTTCCAATAATTACCATAGGGACATCAGTTCTTATTATAAATGAAACAATAACAATATTTATAATTTTAGGTGGAATATTGACTTTAAGCGGAGTATATATTTCTGAAAAGGGATTTAAAATTATTAAGATAAAAAAATAGTTTCTTCGCACGACAATGTGCAGAAGCCATCATTTCGAGAAACGTTGCGCTGACTCTTATGAGGTGGTACTGAACCGTTAGACTGGTATCATCTAACAGATTTAGCTAAAATAAATATAGCAATATATTCAGAAAAAGTATTAAAAGAAGGAAGAGTGTAATACATTTTATATTTGAAAGCATATTTTCTTACATACAAAAGGAAATATGCTTTTATCACATAAAAAAACTTGACAAACGTTCGTTTGATTTTGTATAATTGTTTCAGAGAAACTATTTTTAAATAATTCTAAAAAATCAGAGGAGGTCGAAATATGTTGAAAAAAATTATGTTTTGTTTTTTATTTTGTATTACTTTATCAAATTATATTTTTGCAGAGGATAGTTTATTTGATTCTGCAATGGAAATGTCTGATAATTCAGGAGGCAAAAAGTTATCCTATACTATAAATGGTAATTTAAAATCTGCAATTTATAGTAATGATTCATTAGATGATTTTTCAAATTCATATTCACAATTGTCATTAAAGTTTAATATGAAAAAAGGAGAGTTTGGAGATGGATATGCAAACATAATTATAGACAATAAAAGTATTATATTAAGAGAGGCTTATTTAAATTATTATTTTAAAAATTTAGATTTTAGAATTGGGAAACAGATTATATCTTGGGGAAGATCAGACGGGATAAATCCTACAGATAATATTACTCCTAAAGATTTAAATATACTATCTTCTGAATCTGATGATCAAAAATTAGCTAATTTTATGTTGAAATCAAAAATTTCATTAAATAATATTAGAATTATAGGATTATTTATTCCTAAATATAGTTCGTCACCAAATTTAAAAACAGGAGAAGATATTTTAGAAGGGGATTATAAAAATTATGAAACAAAGGCATTGAAAGTTAATTTTGAATTTCCAGTAGTAGATACATCGATATCTTATGTTAATGGATATTCATTAAACAGAGGGATAGCAGTGGATAGTTCTAAAACTACTCCAACACCAATTTTAATTCCATATAAAGAAGAGGTTTATGGAGCTGATTTTTCTACAACGATAAAATCATATAGAATATCTGGAGAATGTGCATATAAAAATTATTTAGAAAATGAGAAATATTATATCCCATATTCAGAATTGGAGTATACATTAAGTGTAGATAAAACTTTTTTAAAAAGCATTTCTACGATATTTCAATATTATGAAAAATATATAGATGAGTACAAGGATCTTAAAATAACTCCGTATTATGATGTTGAAATGAGAAATAGATTAATTTCTAAACAGACGGCAAAGATTCAAAACTCTTTATTATATAAAATAGATTGGAGTTTAATGTATGAACAATTACATATAGAAAACGTCGGTAGTTATAATTTAACAACAAAAGAGAGTATCTTTAAAACAAAAATTTCATATAATATTACAGATGATTTTATTGCAATATTAGGGAATGATAGTTATTTTGGAGATAAAGGGACTTTAATAGATTTGATAAAAGATGATCTAAATAGAAATTATTTAGAATTAAAAATATCATTTTAAAATTTAAAAGGAGTGATGAAAATGTTTGAAAAATTAGCACAAATAGCATTGAAATTTAGGGTAATTGTAATTTTAGTTTTTGTTGGAATAACAATATTTTTTGCTATTCAAATTCCAAAAGCAAAAATTGATACTGATTTAAAAAGTGAATTGCCAAGCAATATGCCATCAAGGATAAGAATGGACCAAATTGAAAAAATGTTTAAAGGAACAGAATTTGTAATGATAACATTTACAGCAAAAGATTCTATATTTAATAAAAATACATTAAAAAGGGTAATAAAAATATCTAAAAATCTTGAAAAAGTTGTTCAAGTAGAAAAAGTTACAAGTTTATATACATATAAAGATTTAAAGGCGGAGGATGGAAGTTTAATTGTTGAACCATTATTAAAAAAAGTTCCGAGAGGTAATAATGGAATGTTAAAATTAAAGGATAGAATAAAAAACAATGATATGATTTATAAAAATATAGTTTCAAGCGATTTTAAATCAACAGCAATAATAGCAATATTAAAACCAAATTCAGATGATGAAAAGATATTAAGTAGTATAGATAAAATATTAAAAAAATATCCAGGTAATGAAAAAATAGAGATTGGAGGAGTTCCAGTTTCACGAGCAGTAACATCAGAGTATATGAAAACCGATATGAGAAAGTTTCTTCCAGCAGGACTTTTGATAATGCTTATATTTTTATTTTTCTGTTTTAGATCTATTAGTGGAGTTTTGCTTCCATTTATTATTGTTGTTATGTCAATAATTGTTTCAGTTGGAATAATACCTATTTTAGGTTGGAAAATACAATTTGTAACAATAATTTTACCAGTTATATTAATTGCAGTTGCAAATGATTATGGAATTCATGTAATTGCAAAATATCAGGAAAATTTAATAGAGTATCCTAAAAAAGATCAAAATAGTTTGATTAAAAATATAGTTGAAAGTTTAGGAGGTCCAGTTATAGCCACAGGAATTACAACTATTGCAGGGTTGATGTCTCTTATGACTCATATAATTATTCCAGCAAAACAATTAGGAATACTTGCTTCTGTTGGTGTTGGATTTTCACTTTTAGCAAGTATAACCTTTTTGCCAGCAGTATTATCATTTTTACCAAAACCAGAATTAAAAACTAAAGATAGAAAAAAGCATTTTCTTGATAAAATTTTAGAAAATTTAAGTAAATTTATTAAGAATAATTTTGTTTCAATATTAATTGGAGCAATTGCTATAACACTTATAATAGGTGTGGGAATTGCAAAACTTGTAGTAGATACAAATCCAGTAAATTATTTTAGTAAAGATACACCAATAGTAAAAGCATATAAATTAATAAATAAAGAATTTGGCGGTTCTACTAATTTATCGATAGTGGCTGAAGGAGATATCAAAGATCCTGTTATAATGAAAAAAATAGATGATTTAGAAAATATGCTATCAAAAAGAAAATCAATAGGACAAGTAATGTCTATTTCAAAAGTTATAAAACAGATGAATAAAGTTTTGCATAATGGAGATGAGAATTTTTATAAAATTCCAAATAGCAGAGATACAATTGCACAATATTTTTTATTATATAGTATGAGTGGCGATAGTGAAGATTTAGAAAAACTTGTGGATTTTGATTATAAACATGCGCTTATAAATGCGAGAATATCAACTACAAGTGTAAATACATTTAAAAAAGAGCTAAAATATATAAAAGCCTATATTGCAAAAGATCCAAATACTCCATTTAAAATAATGGGAGGATATGCTGATATTATTTCTGAGCTTATGGATGCAATAGTAAGTGGGCAAGTAATTAGTATCTTATTATCACTTCTTCTTGTAGCGGTAATAGTTGGAGTTCTTTTTAAATCTTTTTATGCAGCACTATTTTCAGTATTACCATTGTCTTTTGCAATAACAATCCTGTTTGGGTTAATGGGATACTTTAATATAGAATTAAATATTATAACAGCGATGCTTACATCAATAATGATAGGAGTTGGAATAGATTATACAATCCATTTTTTATGGCGTTATAGAAATGAAAGATTTAATGGGAAAAATTCAGAAGATGCATTATATAAAACGATTACAACTACAGGAAGAGGAATTGTATTTAATGCTTTATCTGTAATTGTAGGATTTGTAGTTTTAATGTTGTCAAAATTTTTACCAGTACAATTTTTTGGATTTCTTGTAGTTGTATCAATAAGTACTTGTCTTTTAGTTGCAATGGTACTTTTGCCTGCAATATGTATTTTATTCAAACCTAAATTTTTGGAACCTAGTATTGATGAAGAAAAATTAGATATTACAATCCCTTCAAAAGAGGCTTTTGAAAATATATAATAATAAGAAGAACTAGATATTTAATTTTATATCTAGTTCTAAAAAGTATCTTTAAAACTAAATATAGGTAGTTGCAAAATATCCTTGAAAAATATAGTCAAAAGAGGATTGTTAAAGAAACTTCCTTAACGTGGGGTTTGTGGGGCAACGCCCCAAAAACACTATCCTCCCTACACGCCGAAGGTGTGGAGGGTTTATAAAATTGTCTATACAGCTTAAAAGCAATAAAATCAAGGGGTGCAGAGTTCTGCAACTGACTATTAAAACTAAATATAAAAGGAGCGATAAAAATGATGAAAATAAAGAAAAGCATACTAATTTTATTTTTTATAGTTATAAATTTAACAATGTTAGCAGAAACACCAATTGAAATTATTAACAAATCAAGGGATGTTATAAAGTTAAATGGAGTTGAGATGATAATCTCTTTAATCACAAAAGATAGAAATAATAATGTAAGAAAACAAAAAATAGCATCTATTTCTAAATTATATTCTGATAATACAGAAAAAAAAATAATGAGATTTTTATATCCTACAGATGTAAAGGGAACAGGCTTTTTATCTTATGATTATGAGAAAAAAGATGATTTAATGTGGCTATATCTTCCTTCGCTTAGAAAGTCAAGAAAAATAGCTGCATCTGAACGTTCAAAAAGTTTTATGGGGTCAGAGTTTTCATATTCAGATATAACTTCTTTTAAAATAGAGGATTTTAAATATTCAATTTTAGGGGAAGAAAATATAAATGGAGAAAAATGTTGGAAATTAGAGCAAAAATCAAAAAATGATGACATAGCTGATGACTATGGTTTTTTTAAGAAAATAGTATATATCTCTAAGAGAAATTATATGGTAATGAAAACTGAATCTTATGACGAAGATGATGAGCTATGTAAAGTAATGGAAGCATTAGGTATAAAAAAAATAGATGTTAAAAGGAATCGTTATAGAGCTACACATTTAATAATTAAAAATTTAGATAATGGTCGTAGTTCAGAAATGATAATTGAAAAGATAAAGTTAAGAGAAAATATAAAGGATAGTTATTTTACAACAAGATTTTTAGAAAGAAATTAAATCAGCTTAACTACTTTTTTTAAATTCTTGACATAGAGACAGATTAAGCGTAGCCTATTTTTTTATTGAATTTTGTAAATAGATATGATATAATATTATGTCAAGATAAGTTGTTGTTTTTAATAAATTTAGTTGCGAGTTAATTGACTTGCAACTGTTTTATTTTTTTGATTTGTTAGGAAAGTATAAATTTATAAAAAATTTTAATATATGGAGGAAAAGAATGTTAAATGTTATTAATGTTAGTTTGAGATTTGGAGCTAGAAAATTATTCGAAGATGTAAATATTAAATTTATGCCAGGAAATTGTTATGGTGTAATAGGAGCAAATGGTGCAGGAAAATCAACTTTTCTAAAGATTTTATCTGGAGAAATTGAATCTGATACTGGACAAATAATTACTGATCCAGGAGAAAGAATTGCCGTTTTAAAACAAGATCATTTTGAATTTGACGAAGAAAAAGTTTTACAAACAGTAATTATTGGTCATACTGAATTATGTGAAATATCAGCAAAAAAAGATGCAATATATTCTAAACCAGATTTTTCAGAAGAAGATGGAATGATTGCAGCAGAATTAGAAGAAAGATTTGATGAGTTAAATGGATGGGATGCAGAATCAAATGCAGCAACAATATTAACCGGACTTGGAATCCCAAGAGAGTTACACGACAAAAAAATGAAAGAGTTGACTGGTTCTGAAAAAGTAAAAGTTTTATTAGCACAAGCTATTTTTGGAAATCCAGATATATTGCTATTAGATGAACCAACAAATCATTTGGACATAAAATCTATAAGCTGGTTAGAAAATTTCTTATTAGATTTTAAAAATACATTAATTGTAGTTTCGCATGATAGACATTTTTTAAATAAAATTTGTACACATATGGCAGATATTGATTATGGTAAAATAAAATTATATGTTGGAAATTATGATTTTTGGTATAAATCTAGTCAATTAGCATTGCAATTAGCTAAAAATCAAAATAAGAAAAAGGAAGAAAAAGCAAAAGAATTAAGAGAGTTTATCGCAAGATTTAGTTCTAATGCATCAAAAGCAAAACAAGCTACATCTAGAAAAAAACAATTGGAAAAATTAACTTTAGAGGATATACAACCATCAAGTAGAAAATTTCCTTACGTAGGATTTACTCAAGATAGGGAAGCTGGAAATAATTTGCTTAAAGTTGAAAATTTATCTAAAACTATTGATGGAGTTAAAGTGTTAAATAATGTAAGTTTTACTATTGAGACAAATGATAAAGTTATTTTCTTAAGTGAAAATGAAATAGCTAAAACAACTTTATTTAAAATATTAGCAGGAGAATTAGAACCAGACGAAGGAAGTTATACTTGGGGAGTTACAACTTCTAGATCATATTTCCCTAAAGATAATTCTAAATATTTTGAAGATAAAGATTTAAATTTATTGGATTGGCTTAGACAATTTTCTGGTAATGAGCAAACAGAAACATTTTTACGTAGCTTCTTAGGAAGAATGTTATTTACTGGAGATGAAGTTAAAAAGAAAGTAAATGTTTTATCTGGAGGAGAAAAAGTTAGATGTATGTTAGCTAAAATGATGATAAAAAATGCAAATGTCTTATTATTAGATGAGCCAAATAATCATTTAGATCTAGAATCAATTACAGCTTTAAATAATGGATTGATCGCTTTTCCTGGAACGATTTTATTAATTGGACATGATCATCAATTTATAGAAACTATTTGTAATAGAGTTATTGAAATTAAAAAAGAAGGGGTTACTAATCAAGAAATAGAATTTGATGAGTATCTTAATAAAAAATAATAATAGTAGATTATATTTTTAAAACATAACATACATTATCGGACGTAATATGTTTGGAAAGTTATAAATAAAAAAATCTCTGGAGATTAATTTTTCCAGAGATTTTTTTATTTATTAGTAAAGTATAAATTTATTCAGAAAATAAGCTACGCTGTTTTTTTAATATGCGATTTTTCAAGGCAAAATTTTTCAGAAACCAAAAATTCAGAAAAATATTTATGCTCTACGAGATGAAGTGTAGCTCATTTTTTTGTTTTATTTTTTCTTCTTTCCTCAAATGCTTTTTTTTCAGCCATCAATTCTTTTATTAAATCAGAAAATTTCCATTTTTTAGAAGTTTCTGTTACTGCTGCAAATAACGGTCTATTTAAATTTAAAGTTTTAAATTCTTGTACAAAATTATGCAACTCACTATCAGATACAGCATTAAAAATAATTGCCTTTTCTTCAATGCCTTTGTCAACATCATTATTATTTTTGATTTCATTGACTAAATCTTCTAATGTTAAAGTTACTTCTTGTGATTCAATTTTTAAAATTTTGTCTATTCCTATTTTTTTAGTATATGAAGATATTTTTTCAAATTCATTGTCATTATATCCATAAACTAATATACAATTTTTACCTTCTGGTCTTTCTGTAATTTCATCATTTATTCTTTCGAATGACATTTTATATTCCTCCATCCATTTTTTTCTAAAGCCATATAACTCCTATAATTATTATATCATAAGATTATATTTATAACAACTTCATTTTAAATAAATATAAATAACAAGGAAATGAAAAAGACTTCCTAACATAACAAAAATATGCCATACTGCATGATGAAATTTAAAAAGTGAAAAAATAAAAAATATTGTTCCAACAGTATATGATATTCCTCCTGCTACAAGCAAATAAATTCCAATTGGATCAAGAGAAGCTGCTAACGGTTTTATAGATAAAACTATAGCCCATCCCATTAAAATATAAATAAGAGTAGCAAATGCCACAAATTTATCTATCCAAATACTTTTAAATATAATCCCTAAAATTGCAAGTCCCCATTGAACAATAAGTATTGTCCAACCTATTTTACCTCTTAATATTGTAAGGCAAAATGGAGTATAGGTTCCTGCAATTAATATATATATAGACAAATGATCAAATCTTTGGAAAACTCTTTTAGTAGTTCCTCTTGGGAAAGCATGATATAAGGTTGACATTGTATACAATATAATAAGACTCGTGCCAAATATAGTATAACTAACTATATGCCAACTATCGCCTATATGTATGGATTTAATTATAAGTAAAACTAAAGCTAATATTGAGATTATTGCTCCAATTCCGTGAAGAACAGAACTGGCTATCTCTTCTCCTAATGTAAATTTTTCTGCTATTTTCATCTGTTTCTCCCGCCTTTCTAAAATTTTTAATAATTAAAATTATTTAAAATCAACACTATTATTTAATATGACCAGTAAATTTATTCAGAAAATAAAATATTACGCTCTTTAATATATAATTATGATATTTTATACTGTAATTTTGAATTTTATTATATTTTTTATTCTAACCATTTTTTTTCTATTTTTTCTAAAACCCCCTCTTTTTTCATCTCATCCAAAGTTTTTTGCCAAGAACTAATTGTTTCATCGGGAGTATCTTTTGAAAATGCAATATAAGCTGAAACAGTTGTAAATGTATATAATTTTTTTACATCATTTAAAGAGTATCCAGCTTTTTCTACAATTGATTTTATAGTCGTATTAGTAAAAATCATTACATCGTATCTACCACCCATCAGTTTTTTTGTATTAAGAATATTATTAACTGCTGAATCTAAATTGTTAAAGCCTCTTTTTTTTAATAATTGTTCTTCAAAAGAGTCTCTAAAAACACCAATCCTTTTTAGTTTCTTTGCATCATTTATTGAATTAATTATAATTTTAGAATTTTTTTTCCCATAAAAGCTTACTTCCATTTTATAGATTGGACCAACCCATTTGAAAAGATTTTCTCTTTCTTTTATTCTTGCCACAGAAAAAAGTACATAATTTGGGTGATGTAAAGTCATTCTATATCCACGAACCCAAGGCCAAACTTTTATATTATCTGGAATATTTTTTCGTTTAAGCATTTCTCTAACGATTTCCACAGCCAACCCTGCAGGTTTTCCATTTTTTAAAAAACTTATAGGAGGATAATTCTCCTCAGCAATAAAATTTAAATTACTTTCTGAACTTGAAATAATAGTTAGGGTAAAAAAAAGAATTAAGAATATATAGCTTTTTTTCATAGAAAATTTCATTTAAATCATCTCCTTTTTTTATTTTAATATATCTACTTATTGGCAATACAACATCTATAACAATTAAAATGTTATTTTCATATTAAAATCAATTCCATAACTTCCAACTTCTGATTTTGCCATTCCATATTCTGTATCATCTTCTCCAATTAATAAATACGGAGATATTGAAATTCCAATATTATCATCATATAGATAATTTAAAACTCCGCCTAAAATATTACTATAGTCATCTAAATTTAAAAAATCAAATCCGCTTAAAGATGTCTGCTCGTTCAAATCATATTTTAAAGATGGTACAAAATAATGATGTGCTAAATTTTTCCCGTAAGCTGCCAAAATATAGGTATACATCTCTTTTTTATTTTCGCCAAATCCATTATAATAATATTCTATATTTACATATAATTTATCAAAATAATTGTCCATTCCAACTACCATTTTCATTTTAGATTGATCTGTATAGTAAGCACTTTCACTCCAAATTCCATAATCTAATTTTGGAATGCTTCCTGCTATAGTTCCACCTAAAATTAAGTCTTTCTTTTCTGAAATATCTTTACTTTTTTTTATGATAACTCCTTCAACAGAAAAATCTTTAATAAAAGTTTTATACTTAATTCCAACCTCATCATTTTCCATACTATTATCTTTTTTTATAGCATAAATAGCTTGTAAATTGCTATTTTCATTATTATAATATGTCATAATGATACTATCTCTTCCATCTTTTAAATAATTTGTATCAAATGCTGCTCCAATTGGTTTTGAATTAAATATGTCAATTGGATTAAAATTATATCCTACTCCCCATCCTATTCTATTCCTTCCAATTTCCAATACAAATTTATCAAAATCAAATTTTATTTTTGCCATATCAATTTTATTTATATTATCTCCAAAACTATATTCTCCATCTAAAGTGTAGTTTTTTTCTCCTTCAAAATTAAATAAAACTTTCCCTTTAACTTCACTTTGATTACCTGCTTTTTCTGTATAAGAATTATGTAAATTTAATTCAGTTGTAAAATCAGCTGCATTAATTATTATTAAACTCATAAAAAAAATCAAGGTTATTATATTTTTTTTCATTAGATTTCATCTCCTAATAATTATAATTATAATATAAATTTAAAATTTATATTATTTTAAAAATAATTCTAAATTTACTGCTTTATATTGTGTTGTTTCTTTTTTATTTAACAGTATTGCATTTTGAGGGCAGAATGCAATACATCTCATACAACTTTCACAACCATCTACTTTTATTGGATATTCTCCTTTGTTAAATCTTATACTATTTGTTGGACAAAGTTTTGCACATAGCCCACATTTTATACATTTGTCATTATTTATAGATACTGTTTTTTGTATAGAATTCCATATAAATTGTCTGTTGTTAATATATTTAACAACATCAGATACCCCTGGAACTCTACCCCAATTGCTTTTTTCCTCAACTAAATCTTTCGCAAAATCTTTTGCTTTCTTTAAACTTTTTTCCACTTTTTTTCTATTTACTTCCTCTTCTTTTGGTTTTGAATAATTCGAAGGCATAATAAACTCTTTCGCACCAATACATTCATATCCTTTTTTTGATAAAATATTTTTTAATGGGCCAACAACTCCTCCTGAAAATCCAGCTAGAGTATCTATCATAAATATTTTTGTATTTTTTGATTCTAAATTAGGTAATCTATCTATAAAATTCCATACTAATGGATAAGTTGCTTGTACTGCCACAGGAAAAGCTAAGCCTATAATTTTATCTGTATCTATATTTTTCGGATTGCTTTTCTCAATTTTAAATAAATTTACTTTTATATTAAATTTTTCCAACTCTTCTTTTAATTCATTTGTTATCAAATACGTATTTCCTGTCCCTGAAAACCAATATATATCTATATCTTTTTTTAGCACAATAGCCACTTCCTTTATATATATTTTTTATTTCTAAATAAAGTATAAATTTATTCAGAAAATAAGCTATATCATTTTTTTAATATGCGATTTTTCAAGACAAAATTTTTAAACTTTACCAGATAAAACGTAACTTATTTTTTTATTTACTAGGAAAGTATAAATTTGTCTAGAAAATAAGCTACGCCATTTTTTTGAAATATGCGATTTTTCAAAGCGAAATTTTTCAGAAGCCAAAAATTTTGAAAAACATTTATGTTCTACCAGATGAAGCGTAGCTTATTTTTTTATTATCTTTTTAAATTCCTTTCAGAAAATATAGAATCTTTAATTTTTATACCTAATTTTATACTAGATTCATCTGTAATCATTTCAGTAGATTTTCCTGTTAAAATATCTCTCATTTCTATATGTAAAGGAATCATTATTTTATCAATCTTTTTAATATCACTGCTTATTAGCTCCTTATATTTAATTTCATTATCATTATAATACTCTATTTTTTCATCAATATACTTATCTTTTAAAATATATGCAATTAAGTATTTAAACTTTTTATCTTTAATAGGGACCATTTTTATTACATAATATTTATTAGTAGTTTTTTGTAATTCACTTTTAAAATCATTTACAAAATCAATTGTCATATCTTCATAACTAAAACTACTTCCCATCATACTTCCTTTTTTAGCACTTTTTGATAATAATCTTACCCTATTAGTTCTTTTATTATAATACCAAATATTATCTCCAGAACTTAGAATAGCTGTTCCTTTTAATCTACTTGGATATGTAAATCTCATTAATTGTCTATCTTTATCTCCTTTTTTTAAGTAACTTTTAAACTTCATTTCAGAAAGTTTTTTATTTCCCTTTTTTATTATCATGGTAGCGTCCATTTGTGATGTAGAATATTCTGTATTGTTTTTTACTTTTTGTAAAATATCTTTTGCATTTTGAGCTATTCCCAAATTAAAAATAAAAATAGTTAATAAAACTATAACTGTTTTTTTCATTTTTGCTCTCCTCCCTTAATTGTTTTTTGATCGAATATAGCCAATACACTCACCAAGAAAAATATTGTAAAGAAGTATGCAAGGACAACTCCTAAAGTAAGTAAAAGTCCAAATGTTATAAATCCTCTATATTTTGCAAGCATTAAAGTTCCAAATGCCGCAGCAGTTGTAATAGTTGTCAATAAAATTGCTTTTCCTGTGCTCTTTAATGCAATATAAAGATTATTTTCTATTCTATATCTATTAATTATATGAATTCCATCATCCACTCCAATTCCTATAATTAATGGGAGTGCAATTATATTTACTACGTTAAATTTAACACCAACCATTCCCATTATCCCCATCATACTAAATATTGTTAAAATCATAGGCAAAATAGCCATTGTAGCATATTTTATACTTCTAAAATCAATTAAGATTATAAAATATATTACAAATACTGAAAGTAATAAAATTCTTTTTCCTTCGCTCCCTGATATATCTATAACTTTTAAATATACTAATGCTGTACCAGAAACATTTTTCCCTAATGTTTTAAGCTCCGCAATGTGTCCTTTTTGAAAATCACTATTCCATATATCTCCTTTTGGATAAAGAGTTGTCATTATTTCTCCATTTTTACCAATGTAATTTTCTCTTATATCTTCTGGTAAATTTTTAATAGTAATAATATTTTTGTCATTCATATTTTCTATAATGTTTTTCCATTCAGCAATAAATTTATTTTGAAATTTTTGAAGATTCCCTTTATATTTTGCTAAATTATCTGCGAAATCTATTAATATATTACTTTTTGTAATTTCATCACATTTATTAACAAGTTTAGTTTCTCCACCCATATATGCGAGATCTGAAATTTCTATTAAATTATCATTTAATCTATATAATTCATCTTTAAGTGTTACTATATTTAATTTGTCTATCTTTTTCCCCATTAATATTTTTTTTATTTCTGCTATTTTTTTCATTCTTTTTAATTGAAGTTTTTTATCAGGTATGTAGAATGCAATACTATCAATTTGACCAACAGTAGACATATTATCAGCTTTCTCTTTTATTATCCTTGCCTCTTTTAGATTTTTACTTATAGCAATTGAATTATCTGAGGTAAATCCAAACTTATCTATTATTTTTTTATTTAATGCTATACTTTCTAATCCTTTAGCTTCAATATTCATCATATTTTTTTCAAACGAAACTTTAGGTATATTCATCCCTAAAATAACAAGTATAACTAAAACTACAGCTAAAACTCGTTTTGGTCTGTGAATTACTATTTTTTCTAATCTATCAAATACTCTCAAATCAGTTTTTATAAGTTTTACTTTTTTATCACCCATTTTTAAAAGTAATGTTGGTAATAAAAAAACAGCAGTAATTAAAGTAAAAACAATCCCGCTTCCTAATACTACACCAAATTCCCTAAATCCAGGAAAACTGCTTATTGAAAAAACATAAAATCCAAATGCCGTTGTAATAGAACCTGCTATAATTCCCTTCATTCCTTTTTTAAAAATTGCCTTTACAGCTTCTTTTGTAGATTTTCCATCATCTTTTTCTTCTAAAAATATGGAAATTATATGTATTGAATAATCTATACCTAGTCCAATAAGTATTGCTCCCATCATTGCAGTCATAATATTTAAATGACCAAAGACAATATATGTAAATCCCATGGCTAAAATTATTCCTATTGATAAAGGAACTATTACTAATAAAGAATATCGAATATATCTAAATGCGGCTAAAAATATAATTATCATCAAAATTATTGAAACAGTTGTAGAAATTGTCATATCTCTATTGCTTACAACCATCTCATCTCGACTAATTACTTGAGTTCCCGTTAGAGAAACTTTAACATTATATTTTTTTGCATTATCTTTTAAATATTTTTCTGCACTATTGACTAAATTAACCATTCCCATTATATCAGTACTATTAACAGCTGATTTTATAAGGAAAATCCCCATTTTTCTATCTGGAGAAATTGTATATTTTTTACCTATTAAAAATTGCTTAGCAAAATTTGTTTTAACATCTCCATTTTTCATTGCAGCAGCAAAATCTTGAATTGTATTTAAAAAAGATAACATTTGTGTTTTGTCTTTTGACATCTTTTGAGAATCTCCTGAATTAATATAACTTTCTTCAAAATTATTATTTATTCCAGCTATAAAATCTTGTAAATTTGAAGCTGTCAACATATCTTGCATATTTTCAAGGTCGTTTTGTTTTACTAATAATAAACTATTTGATTTGAGAAAATCGCTATTTAATTCATATTCAACTTTTTTTATATTTTTAATTTTTTTTAAATTTGGAGCAATATCTCTTATATAATTTTCTATATCTTTTTCATTTCCTTCTACTCCAACAGCAATATTGTCTGTACTGGTGAAATTTTTTAATGCTTTATTGTAGATTTGAACTAATTTTTCATTTTTAGGTAACAGATCCATCATCTGCATTCTAACTTCTAGCTTACTGGTTAAATATAAAGAAATAACAGTTGCTAAAATAAAGATAAAAATTACAAGTTTACTTCTTTTTTCAATAAATTTAAATATTTTATTAAACATTATAAATCCCCTCCATATTTTATTTTTTTAGAGATTGTAAAATAATAACATACTTAAAGTTTCTTAGAAAAAAGAATGACCTGTATCTATTTTCTAAGAAACAAAGAACGTTTAAAAAATAATGTTCTCATATTTTGTTATAAAAACGCTTAAAGCATTGCGTATTTTAAAGCAAAATTGGAATGTTATTTTTAAGCCACTCCTAAGTAATTAATTATTTAACCATCTCTGAGCCATTTTAATTATGCAATTTAAAATGACCTGTGTCAAGTTAAAACTTATTTTGAACTGCAATTTTAAAAAGTCCGACCGGTTGGTATGTTAAGTGTATCATAAAGAAAGCCCTTCGTCAAGAGCTTTCTTTATGATATGCTTAACATATTTTTAAGCCGTTCCTTAATGATTCTAAATTATTAAGTCTTCTAGAAAACTATTCCATAATTTTTCACAATCTAAGCTTATTCCAAAACCTTTATAAATCATTAATCCATCTAAAAAGACAAAAACTTTTTCTGATAAAGTTTTAATATTTTTTTCTCTTAACGAAACTCCAATATTTTTTAAATGTAAAAAAAGATTTTCTATCATAGGCATAAATTCATTATAAATTTCAGTTAATATCCCTTTTATATTTTCATCTCGTAAAGCCTGTATCATAAATTCATTTTGAAATTTAAAATAATTTTCATCTTGTGCATCAATAAGCGAAAACATTTTTCCAATATTTTTTAATTTGTCCATATAATTATCTATTGTTATTGTTGAGCTATTAAAAATATTTATAAAATCAAAAGATTGAAAAATATATTCTACAACTTTTATAAATAACTCTTCTTTGCTTTTAAAATAGTGGTATAATCCACCTTTTGAAATTCCTGCTTCTTTTACTATATTATTAATACTTGTTTTATCATATCCATTTTCAGCAATTAATTTATAGGCTGTATTTATTATTTTTAAGTATGTTTTTGAATAATTCATAAATTTTCACCTTTCTGGATTTTTTTGCTTTCTCTATTTAATAATTTAACTAGCTCCACATTATAGCATATTTCATAAATTTAAATCTATTTGCTAACCCATAAAGCTGTGCCATAAGCTAATACTTCTACACTTCCAACAGAATTCTTATTATTTGCACTTTTACTTATAGTGCTTGTTTGAATTCTCATATTAATTATTATATTAGCCCCTTTTGCCTGCTCTTTCATTCTTATAATGGCTTCTCTTCTCCCTCTGTCTATTAATGATTCATAACTTGTAACCTCTCCACCAAATAGATTTATTAATATTGCAACAATTCTTTTGAAATAATCTATTGAAATTACTACACTTCCAGTTACTAATTCACTCTTTAAAATTTTATCTTCTTTTAATACTTTTTTTACTGTTACTACAGGTAAATTTAAAAGATTTTTTTCTTTCTCTTTTATTCTATTATAATGATTTTTTTCTGCACTTTTTCCAGCAAAATATCCCAAAATAAGTAATCCTAAGAATATTAATAAATTAGTCATGATATTTCACCTACTCTTCTACTTTTACTGCTGTTCCATAGACATATAATTCAGATGCACCTTGAGCTACAGAGGAAGTGGCATATCTTACATTAACTATTGCATTAGCTCCATAATTTTTAGCTTCTTGTATCATTCTGTTTGTAGCTTCATTTCTTGATTCTTGCAAAAGTTCTGTATACCCTTTTAATTCTCCACCAACAATATTTTTAAAAGTTGCCATTATATCTCTTCCTACATTCTTTGCTCTTACTGTGCTCCCTGATACCATTCCATAAAATTCTACAATTTCTTTTCCAGGTATTGTTTCTATATTTGATAAATACATTATTGCCCCCTTTTAATTTATTTTTTCAAAATAAATTTTTCTATTAATTAGTAAGATATAAATTTATTCAGAAAATAAGCTACGCCGTTTTTTTTAATATGCGATTTTTCAAGACAAAATTTTTCAGAAACCAAAAATTTAGAAAAACATTTATACTTTACCAGATTAAAGCGTAGCTTATTTTTCTATTAATTTAGATATTTTTTCTAATACTTCTGGAAGATTTTCTTTACAAATTGCCCAAACGACATCATAATTTACTCCAAAATAGTGATGAATAAGTCTATCTCTTGTTTTTGCCATCATTGACCATTCTATAGAGTTATCCATTTCCATTATTTTTTTATCAATCATTTTAGCAGCTTCTCCAATTATTTCAATATTTCTTGTAACTGCATCTTGTGTTTTAATATCTTTATAAAATTCATCAATATCAATATTTTTAGTATATATGATAATTCGTTGAATGGCTTCTTTTATATCCATCAACAAATCTATCTGATTACGTTTAGACATAAATAATACTCCTTTTTATTGTTTGCTCAACATCTTTTACTCTGATTCCATTCAATCCTATTTCAGTTATTATATCCACTTTTTTTTCAAGTTCCTTTTCCAAAAAATCAATTAATTCAAAATATTTAAACCCAATCGGTTTCTTTAATTTTATCAATATATCTATATCGCTATTTTCATTATAATTTCCAGTTGCATATGAACCAAATATCCCAATTTTTGATATACCATATTTATTCCCTAAAACATTATAATCTTCTCTTAATTTTGATAATATATCTTCTTTAGTCATTTAGCTCCTCCCTTTTATTTTTTCAAAATAAATTTTTCTATTAATTTTGCAACTCCATCATTCATACTTGTATCTGTGATATAATCAGCTATTTCTTTTATCTCTTCATGTGCATTCCCCATAGCTACACCTAATCCAGCAGTTTTAATCATAGTGCTATCGTTAAAACTATCTCCCACCGCTATTATTTCATCAATATTTATATTTAATTTATTAGCTAATTTTTTCAAAGTTTCTCCCTTATCAATCCCTTTATCCATAAATTCTAAAAAATATGGTTTTGATATTGTCATATTTAATTTATCTGATAATTTAGGATGTAACTTTTCAGATACTTTTTTTAAATATGTAGGGTCTTCAAGCATTAAAACTTTTATAACATTCCCTTTTATACTTTTTTTAAAATCAGTTATTGTTTTTATTTTCATTCCAGTTATATTAGCTTCTATTTCAGTGTATTCATTGTTTTGCTCTGTTATTATATCATCTGACAAATATGTATGTATAAACATATTTTCTTTTTTGCTTATTTCATATAATTCATGAGCAACCTCTTTTTTTAAACTTTGTTCAAATATAATTTCATCTTTATGACAATCTATAATTCTAGCTCCATTAAAGGATAATATATAACTTTTATATTTATCAAGTTCTAACTCTTTTGCATAATCTTTCATAGCAAAATCAGGTCTTCCAGATGCTAATACAACTTTCACACCTTTTTCTTGTGTTTCTTTTATAGCTTTTTTTGTTCTTTCTGATATAGTATGATCTTTTCTTAATAAAGTATCATCCATATCCATAACTAACATTTTATATTTCATTTTATTTCATTCTCCTTTTATTTTTTTGAATACATTATTTGTGAAAACTATACTCTATCATATCATTTTAGTTGATTTTTTTCAATACTTCTAATATTTGAAAATTTATTTTTAATATATTCCTAAATTAATACCATTTATTCTCAACCATTTTCTTTTTATCTTATAATCAGGAATAGATTTGCTTACTAAATCCCAAAATTTTTTTGAATGATTATGATGTATCAAATGGCTTAATTCATGTATAACTACATAATCAATTATTTCTAAAGGAGTCATTATTATTTTCCAATTAAAATTTATATCTCCATTTGTAGAACAACTTCCCCAATATGTTTTTGAGTTTTTTATTGTTATTGATCTATAATAAAGATTATTTTTACTACTATGAATTTTCATTCTTTCTTCTAATTTTTCCATTGCCTTTTGCATATACCATTTATATAATTCTTTTTTTATATATTCTTTATCAGATTCCAGTTTATTATTTATTTTAATCTTTAATTTATCTTCTAATAGTTCTATTTTTGTATTCTTTAAATCTTCACATTTTAAAATTTCTAATTTGTAATTTTTTCCTAAATATAAAAATAGTTCTCCATTTACATACTTTTTTTCTTTTTGTAAATGTATATTATCATTTATTATCTCAAGTTTTTTTAATATCCACTTTCCTTTGGATAATATTATCTTTTCAATATCTTCATATTTTGCATTCAAAGGAGCAGACACAATAATTTTCCCATCTCTTTTTATAGAAATTGATAAATTTTTCTTTTTTTTCTTTATTAATTTAAAGTTTATTATTTCATTTTCATATCTTACTTTGTGCATAGCAAATTCCTACTTTAATTTTATTTTGTTTATTTTTTTCTATGATGAATATTGGACTAAATTTATTCCTCTTTAGAAATATTAAAAATAGCACTATACATATTTCTTCTAATATTTGGATTTTTCTTTTCTAAATTTTTAATTAATTCTTTTGTTTCAACTCTTTTTGAATCTAGTTTTACCGAAGAAAATTTGCAATCAATATTTATAATAGGAAGTTTTGCCTTTCTCGCATATTTAATTATTGTATCTTCTTCCACAAATGATAGTGGCCTAATTATTTCATAACCATATTGTTCAGATCTATATATTGGTTTCATTTGATTCATATTTCCTTGATAAAACATATTCATAAAAAATGTTTCTATTATATCATCCAGATGATGTCCAAGTGCGAGTTTATTAGCACCTAATTCTTTCATCATTGTATATAATACTCCACGCCTAATTCTTGAACATAAAAAACATGGATTTTTTACTTTCTTATCCTCAAATACAATTTTATCAATAGTTGTTGATTTTACAATTAACTTAAGACCAATTTCTGAAATATATTTTTTTATTTTTTCAACTTCTAAGCTTATCTTTTCAGTTTTACTTATGAATATAGGTATAATTTCAAAATCAAATCCTGCTATTAGCTTAACTCTTATAAGAGTATTTAACATTACTAAACTGTCTTTCCCACCTGATATACCTACTACTATTTTATCACCTGGATTTATCATATTATATCTATGCATAGCTTTGCCAGCTTTATTCCATAATGTTTTATTAAATCCTTTTATCTCAATTTCTTTTAATATTTCTCTTTTCTCCATTTTTTCTCCTTGATTATTCACTTGTGTATCCCATTACATATTTTAAATTAACATTTCTAAGAGAATTAAATATACTTTTTTTTATATTTGGATTAGTTTTTTCTAATCCTTTTAATAATGTCTTAATTTCTAATCTTTTTGAATCTTCTCTTACTGTGTATAATTTACAACTAGAAGCCATAACTTTTATTTCATTTTTATTTATAAAATTTATTATTTCTTCCTCTTTTACATATGCCAAAGGCCTTATTATTTCAAAATTTCCAGAGGTTGATTCTACTTTTGGCAACATAGTTTTTATTGAGCCTGCATAAAACATATTTATCAATGCTGTTTCAATAATATCATCAAAATGATGCCCAAGAGCAAGTTTATTACAACCTAATTCTTCTGCCTTTTTATAAAGAATACCTCTTCTCATCTTTCCACATAAAGAACAAGGATTTTTCTCTTTTCTTTCGTCAAATATAACTTTCCAGATATTCGTTTCATATTGTTTATAATCAATATCTAAAGTTTTTATATAGTTTTTTACATTTAATAAATCTTCTTCTTTATAACCAGGGTCCAAAGTTATTCCAACAAAATCAAAATCTAAAGAACGATCTTTTTTCAATTCTTTAAATAAATTTATTAATATAAGACTATCTTTCCCTCCAGAAATTCCAACTGCTATTTTATCTCCAGGCTCAATCATATTAAATTCTTTAATAGCCTTTATAAAGTTTTTCCATATTTTTTTATTTGTTTTTCTCATATGTCCTCCAAGTAATGCAATTTTCTAATGTTTTTAGAATATAAATATTTTCCTAAATTTTTGGCTTTTGAAAAATTTCGCTTTGAAAAATCGAATATTTCAAAAAACGATGTATCTTATTTTTTGAATAAATTTATATAACCAAATACTCTTTCATCATCTCTTCAATTTTAACCAAATCTAATGCCTCAATTTCCACTATTTCCCCATTGCATTTCATAGAAATTGGTGTTTTCCCTTTTACCTTTGAATACCTAGAAAATAAACTTTCAGCAAATAATTTTTCATCATCTGAAAATTCTCCAAATCCCAAAATTACAGGACCAGGTATCCCATTGTCTAAAATATAAAGGCTAGCTTCATCTTTATATTCCTCTATTTTTAAATTTTCTTCCTCTTTTCTACCTACAAATATATATTTTCCTTTATCTAATCTAAAAAATCTTCCTATTTTACATAAATAAAACAGAAAATCATTATCAAATTGTTCATCATCTTTTAATATTCTAATTCTTCTCCCATAGTTAGGTTCTGTTAGTAAACACCCTCCACCAGGCATTTCATATTCTACAATTCCTAATTCATCAGCAAGTTCTAATTGTCTTTTTCTTCCTCTCCCTTGGATATCCATAAGTTTGTTTCTATCTATCCATCCATTTTTTTCTGGAATAGTTTCATCAATCGCTTTTGCGCATAATGGTCTTACTACATATCCTGCCATTCCTGACAAATTTTCTACTCTATTTAATGCAGATCTATTTTGAGACATAGGTCTTTGACCCAAAACTTCTCCTGTTATTATAAAGTTAGCCCCATATTTATCTAATAATTCTGAAGCTGTTTTTAACATAAGAGCATGACAATCTATACATGGGTTCATATTTTTACCATATCCGCTTGGTGGATTTTTAACTATCTCTTTATGAATATCTTTAAAATCAATATATTCAAGCTGAACTCCTAATTGTTTTGCCATAGCATCTGCTTTCGGATTTTTACCTCCAAAAAAATGAGATACAAAATTTAAAGCTATTACCTCTATCCCTTGATTTGTTACAAGTTTAACTGCTAATGTGCTATCTAATCCTCCTGAAAAAAGTGCTAATGCTTTCAATTGTTTTTCCTCCTTAAGTTCTAATCGTAATTTTTTAATTCTAGTTTTTCAAAATCTTTTAATGCTCTTTCCAAATTTCTTCATTTATTCAACTATTTCTTTAACTCTTCCGACATCTCCACTCGTTAATCTTACTTTTATTCCATGAGGATGTGTCGCCGATTTAGTTAAAATATCTTGAACTTTTCCATCTGTTAAAATTCCACTCCTTTGATCTTTTTTCAAGACTATTTTCACCATAATTCCTTTTTTTATGGTGACTCTTTTAGTTCCATCCATAACATTTCCCTCCAATTTTATCTCTTACAATTCTTTATCTATTTTATCATCTTTCAGCTTTATTTTCAAGAAGAGTTTATGATAAAAAAATAAGCTACGCTTCATATGGTAAAATATAAATGTTTTTCTAAATTTTTGGCTTCTAAAAAATTTCTCTTTTGCCTCATTTTTATCTCCAAAATTTAATCAAGATTGGGTTTGAGTTATCACAATTAGTGACAAATCAAACCCAATCTGATTTTATTTCTTTTTATTTCTTTCTTTTTTTGCTATCTATAATACTCTTTTTACTTTTGTTACTATTCTTTCTATTTTTATTAATTATTTTTTTCTTTTTATTTGTTTTATCTCTGCTATTTTTATTTTCTTTGACATTTTTTCCATTCCTATCTTCAAAGAAATTTTTAGTATTAACATTAATTCTTTTATTATATTTAAGCTTTGGCAAACTATTTTCAGCTTTTACATCTGGAATATGCTCTAATTCCATTTTAGGGATTTCCATTTTTATATCTCTTTCAATGATTTTTAACAATTCCTTATCTTTTGGTGTAACAAAAAGATAAGTTTTTCCATTTTTACCAGCTCTTCCAGTCCTTCCTATTCTATGAATATATCCTTCTCCATTTTCAGGAATATCATAATTATATACATGAGTGACACCTGTTATATCAATACCTCTCGAAGCTACATCTGTTGCCACCAAATATTGTATTTCTGCATTTTTAAAAGATTTCATTATTTTTTCACGTTTTGATTGAGGTATATCACTATGTAATTTTTGACAATTATATCCTCTTTTATAAAGTTCATCTTCTAATTTGTCTACTCTTAATTTTGTTCTACAGAAAATTATAGCCAAAAAAGGATTTTCCTTATTTAACATTTGACAAAGAGCATCTTGCTTTCTTCTATCTGTTGTTTCTATTAAATATTGATCAATATTTTTGAGTAGAACTTCTCTTTTTTCAATCATTACAATTTGAGGTTCTTTTGTAATTTTATATGCAAGTTTTTTTACTTGTGAACTTATAGTTGCAGAAAAACAAAGAGTTTGTCTTTCTTTTGCTGAAGCATTAACTATAAATTCAATTTCATTTTTGAATCCCATATGAAGTATTAGATCCGCTTCATCTATTATAAGAGTATTAATTTTACTCAAATTAACAGTTTTTCTCTTTAAATGATCTATTAATCTTCCTGGAGTTGCTATAATTAAATCTACACTTTTATTTAATTTATTCATCTGCACATTTATATCTCTTCCACCATAAGCAGCAAGAATATTAAATTTATTATTTACATTAAGTTTTTCAGCTTCTTGTGTAATCTGAATTGCAAGTTCTCTTGTTGGTGTAACAATCAACGTTTGTATATTTTGGCTATTTTCATTCATTTTATCAAATATCGGAAGTAAAAATGCTAAAGTTTTTCCTGTCCCTGTCTCTGCCTCTGCTATTATATCCATCCCATCATGGATAAGTGTTATCGTTTCTTCTTGAATTGGAGTTGGTTTTTTTATACCATTAGAAATAAGTATATCTACAAGTGTGTCGCTAACCCCAAGTTCTTTAAATTTATTCATTATCTCTCCTTTTTTTAGTCCTACCGTATTTATTCTTAGGAATGGATTAAAAATAACATTCCCCTTTTTAAAATACGTACTAGTAAATTTTCTTTCATTATACCATATTTAGTACAAATAAAATATCTTTTTTCATATTTTAGGGAATAGATAAATATTCAAAGATATATTATGATATTTTAAAACTTGTAGCTAGATAATTCCAAAAATACTGGGATTAAAATTCTTATAAAGAAAGCGTAATTTATTTTCTGAATAAATTTTTACTTCACTATTAAAGAACAAAATAAGCTACGCTTCATCTCATAAAGTAATCTGTACCCTTTGTCAAGTACATTTTAAAAAAAAGTAGTTAAGCTGATTTATTTTCTAAAAGATGATTTCTATATTTTATAGGAGTCATCTTTTTTAATCCCCACTGACATCTATAATTATTATAATAATCCATATAATCATCAATCTCATTAATTAATTCTTCAAATGTATTACATTCTTTAATATTTGCTTCATCTTTAAAGTGGCCAAAAAATGATTCTTGAGGAGCATTGTCCCAGCAATTACCTCTTCTTGACATTGACTGATCTAAGCCACTATTTTTAACTAATTTTTGAAATGTTGGGCTTGTATAATGGACTCCTTGATCAGAATGTATTAATGCATCCTTATGAATTTTAAAGCTTTTGTTTTCCATAAGAGTTCTTATTGTTTCTGTTGCAATTTCTAACTTAATATTTTTAGATAATACATATGCAGGTATTTCTCCTGTTGAACTATCCTTAATAGTTGATAAATACGCACGTTGACCATTACCATATGATAGGTATGTTATATCTGTTAATAATATTTTCCCTGGTATTTCTTGTTTAAATTCCCTATTCAATTTATTTGGAATAGTTGTATGCTCTTTTGTAGCCTTTGCTATTCTCTTATAAGGATTTGCCTTTCTAATCGTACATACAATACTATATTTTTTCATAATTCTTCTGATTTTTTTCAGATTAAAAATTGTAGCAAATTCATTTTCTAAAGTCATTTTTATCTGTCTAGCTCCCTTTTGCCTACCTTTGAATTCATATGCTTTTATGATTAAATCTCTTGCTTTTTCATCTTCTAATTCTTGATTGCTTTTATTTGTTTTGGAAGTTTCAGACAAATAGTTATAATAACTTGTTCTAGAAATTTCTGCAACTTCACATAAATATTTTATAATATTTTTTACACCACTTGTTTCTATTACATCTTTGATTATAACAAACTTTTCTGATGGCGATAATTCAATTAATTTACCGTTCACCTCTCTTTCTCGCACGTCTAGCTTTTTTAGCAAATCAATCTCCGCTTGAAGATAATCATTTTTTACTTGAAGCCTTTCATATTTCTCTTCTAAAGATAGCTCTCTTTCTAAAGGTCGTCCAGAGTTCTCTTTTCTTCTATCATCTAACCCTAATACTCCTTGCTCTTTATAGGCACGTCTCCATCTTGCTGCTGCTGATCGAATCCTTTTCATCCCTAATACTTGTACGTCAAATCCATATTTTTCAAATATTGCTCTAGGTAAAATTTTATCTTGACTTTCTGCAATAAAAATTCTTCTGAATTCTGATGTATATGTGATTGCCTTAGAACTTATAGTTTTGACATATTTATTTTTTGATAAAATTTCAATCTCTTTTTTTGTGAATATTTTGTTGCTCATGAAATCCTCCAATCTATTAAATTAACATTATAGATATTATATAAAAATACCATATCTGATGCAACTTTTTTTTAAATGTCCATCTTATAGGGTACAGTATAAAGTGTAAATATTTTTCTAAATTTTGGGATTCTGAAAAATTTCGCCTTGAAAAATCACATATTTCAAAAAAATGACGTAGCTTATTTAATAGGTAATTTATACTTTCCTATTAAATAAAGAATAGTGCATATTTTGCTTTTTATCTCCATTCTATTATTATTCTTAATTTTTATCTACTTTCTTGACCATCTATGTATTTCATAGCTCTATCAAATATACTATCCTTTCCATTATTATATTTATCAATAATTTTTATATCTGGCTCAATTCCATTATCATTGCTATTTCCAGCTTTATCTGTTATCAAAGTCCCGCTTGACAATCCCACTAATGATGAATCTGGAAGAGAATATATTTCAGACGGTGAACCACCACCGCCTGTTTTTTCTCCAATAACTATCCCCAAATTGTTATTTTTTACAATATTAACCATATAATTTGAGGCACTAAAACTCAATCTATTAGTAAGAAGAATTAACTTAACTTTATATCTTTTTTTACTATTATTTTTAATATCTATAGGTTTTCCCATATTATAAAGTTCATATTTATCTCCTGCAAAATAATTGATAATATGAAATACATTTGATAACAATCCACCACCATTCCATCTCATATCCAAAATAACATATTTTTTTCCATTTAGTTTATTTAATTCCTTATCAATTTTAATAGGTGGATCAATCCAATTGGGAATATAAATATATGCTGTCTTATTGTCAATCTCTTTTAATATAAATTCATCAAATTTTTTATCTGGTTTCGTTTTATAAAAGTTCATTATTTCTTCATATGCCTTTGCACTATTTTCTGTTCTATTTGTCCCATTAATAACAAAATTTGATTTTCCAAAATTAATAAATCGTGTATGCCCATCATCCATATTTGTTAAAATAGTATTAAATATATCATAAAATTCAGCATTACTTTTCGTATTAATAAGTTTTGACATATTATCATTCCTCATTTTGTCAAAATCTATATTTTTATCTTTCGATACTGTATACCTTTTTTTACACAAATTTATAAAATATAAAAACACCTTTCTTTTCATCTCTTTATCCATTTTCTCTCTAGATAATTTATTAATTTTATAATTTTCTGCCCAACTTTTTATAAAATATTCTCCATCATAATTAGTTATTTGCAAATTACCGTTAAACAAAAAATAAGATATCATATATATTGGAAAATAAATTTTACTATTTTTTTTAATATATCCAGCATCAAAATCGTTTAAATTTAAACTTTCTTTTTCAAATATTTTTTCAGATGCTCTAACTACTTTAAATTCTGCTTTTACATCTTTTTTATATTGTTTTAAAACTTCTCCGCTACTTATTCCTTCTGCAACTGTAATTTCATCTCTTTTATTATAAAAATTTTTAATAGTTAATCCATTTTTATCAAATAGCGTGGCTTTATTTTCATTAATATCAAATTCCAATTTAAAATTTCCATCTTTTTTAGATATCTTTATAAAATCTTTTTCTGCCTTGTAATTTAGATCCCCAAAAAATTCACTCAACATATCTTTTAATGCTCCCATTTCGATATAGTCAATTCCATCTTCGGTTATGACTTCATAAGTTTTTTCAACAGGTTTATTTTGGCTATAATGTTCAAGTTTAAATTTTCTATAATTTGGCATTAATGGAATAACCTTTATCATTTTCCCTCTACTTTTCTTTCCACTTTTTAAAATTAATCTTACTTTATACATTACATAACTATTTTCTTTCTGTTTTATACTTGCTCTGTTTAATTTAGGACTTATTTCTGCTACTTTTTTATATCTCGAACCATCTAAAGAGTTTTTTAAAATTTCTATTTTTTCAACGTTTTTTTTATTTTGTAATTTCCAATTTAACTTTATTACTTGTGGAACATCTGTTTTAGCTGTTAAATTTTCAATATCATCTATTTTTAATTTGTCTTGCTTTTTCTCTACAACCTTTACATTAATTTTTGAAACATTTCCTTTTTTTACAACAATACTTTTTTGACATCCTATAAAAAGTAATGGTATAACTGCTACTATCATTAATCTTTTCATCTTTTTACATCCTCCCTGTTTAGTTTTAATTTTTTTAATAAACCACCTCGTCACAATTAGCGGGAAATTTAACCCAAATCACAATCAAAATTCTGCAACAATTTTCATATAATTTATATTATCATCTTTAATTGTAGTAAGAATATTAAATTTATACATTACCCCCTTATTTTCAAAATATATTGAAGGTAAATCAGCACTTACCACATCATTAACAACTTCATATTGATGCAATTCATCTAATTTATAATTTATAGTTTTCATCATTTCTGCATATTCGTTAATATCCATTTTTTTATTTGAATTAGTATCATAAAAATAGATTACTGCATAATTCATATCTTTTTTTGATGTTTTTATTGTTGCTACAGTTGTTTCATTTGGAATTATATTTTTATAATAAATTATATTTCTTAAATCGTTAAACAACTCTTTACTGTCTTTATATTCATAAATTGGTTTTTTTAATTCACTTATAGCAATCATTCCATTTTTTGCATTCATCTTTCTTGATAATCCTTTATCTTCCCAAACAATATTTACACTTGTTTTAATATAATCTCGTTTTGATTTTTTTAATTCAAATTCTTTTTGATCTTTTTCATTTCCAATTAGCCATATAAATCCTTCTCTCAAAGTATCTCCCCATTGCGACCAATTATGAGCATAATTATGTTGTACAAATTTAACTCCTTTTACTGTTTTATTCTTTTTTAATTCATTGTAAATCCATTTATTACTTTCTGAAAATATTTCCATTATTCCAGTTGATAAAAAAACTTTTAATGGAAATTTCTTTTTATCTATATCCAAAGCAAAAGCTTCTCCTGAAATATTTTCAAAATCACCATGATCTCCTTTAAAATATCCACATTCATTATATGCTCCTGATTGTGAAAGAAAATATCCAAACATATCAGCATGTTTATACGCTATATATGCAGATATATTGGCTCCTGCCGAAGCTCCAACAAGAATTCTATCTTCTTTTGATCTACCTACAGAATAATTTTGTTCTACATATGGAACAATTATATTTACAAATTCGTCTACATATTTTATATTGTCTTTTGAAGAATATTCTTTAGCTCTTTCTACAGCATCTATAAATACACCTACTATTGGTTCAATTTCTTTATTCTCAATCATATAGTCTAAAATATTTTTAACATCTCCATACTCCAAATACCCCGATCCATCTTGAAAATATGCCACTTTATATTTTTTGTTTTTTGAGTATTCTGGTGGTAGATAAACCACCATAGCCCTTTTTATCTCTTTTGATTTTACCTCTTCTGTTTTTCCATGTGCTATTTTTTTATTATATTTTCTCTCTATTTTAGGAGCCCTATTGTCCATTTTAAATATAGAGTTACTACCTCCCATTCCATTAGACTGCTTTTCCGTATTTAAAGGATCCATTATCCAACCAGAGTCATTTATAATAAATTTATATTCTACTCTAGCCTTAATATCTAATTTAATTTGTGCCAAAAATAAATTAGTCCCTTTTACTCTTTTGAAATTATATCCTGGTTCTCCCCAATCATTAATATCTCCAACTAATGTAACTTTATGAACATTTCCATAATATACAAATGTAATCTTATTACCCTCAATAATTGGAAATTTTGTTTTTTGAACTATATCTTTAAAATAAAATTTTATAAAATCTTTTCTATACTCTATTTTCTCCTTTAAAAGTCCTCTATAAAATTCATCAAATGAACTTATTTGTTTATTATATTCTTTATTACTTACATTTTGATTTTTTGATAACTTTACTTTTTTCACATTATTTGCAGTACATCCTGCCATTAAAGCTACAATAATAATTATGCTAAAAACTTTTTTCAAATTCATACTATTAAACCTCCCCATATATTTGAGTACTCTTTAATCAATCTTTTATTACAACTATTGAATTATCCGGCATAACAAAAAAATCTGATTTAGGATCAATACTTGTTTTTAAATCTTTCATTTCATAATCTAATCTAAATTTCCCCTTTTTTCCCTTTTTCTCATAGTCAATTTCCAATGCACTATAGCTTGAATCAAGTTCCCAATCTTTTGCTTTTTCTTTAAAAATTTGATTAATTCGCTTCATATATTTATTGATATTCTCTAAATCATTTTTATCTTTTATTCTTTTATATTCAGGTATTTCATATATTTTTAATTTATCTATTTTATTTACTACAACATCTCCAACTAAAAATATGACTTTTCCATCTTTAAATCTAAATTTTGTTGATAACTCTTTTTCAACATTATATGGATTTCCATAAGTTATGAAAAAAGAATTAGGCAATACCTGTTTTAAATATTTATTTAAAATATCATATAACTCATAACTGCTATTTGCTTTTTTCACTTTCTCTAAATATTCTTTATTTATATTTTTTAATTTAATTTTATTTTTTTCTCTCTCTGCTATTTTTTCTGAAATTAATTTTTTCAAATATATAAAATCAAATTCTTTTAATTTATCCGTTTGAGCTCTATAATTATCAGAAAATTGCTCATTATTTATTATTCTAAACAGTTTATCATTTTCCAAAAGATTACTTACTTTTGTATTATAAATTTTCATCTTTTTATTAAAAAAATAATCTCCAATAAAAATCATCGGTATATATTTCTTTCCCTCTCCTGATACTATTTTCAAATTATAATCCCCTAAATTCAGTACTTTTTTTTCTCTATTTTTTATAATAGATTTTTTTGTATCAATCTCAAATTCTACTATTCCATTATTTTCAAAATATATAATCCCATTATTTATATTATATTCTAAATTTACAAATTTTAATTTTAATATTTTATACAAATCCTTCAAAGAGATATAATCTATACTATTCATTCTTCTTATATTTAAATTTTTTATTACTTTATACCCATTTTTAACTTCTCTTATAAGCAATTTAGATATAATTATTAAATTTTCTCCTTTTTCTTTCGTTTTTATATCAGAGTCATAATTAATTGTTAGTTCGCTTGAAACGTCTTTATATTTTCCTTTTATTGTTATAGCTTTTTCTCCATTAAATAAAAAATATCCATCTTTTGAAATTTCAGCTTTCTTCCCATCGACAATTGAATATTGAATGTTTTTTATTGCACTATATTCCAAACCGTTATTATATTGTATCATTGGAACTATTTTAAAATACTCTCCAATTCCACTTAAAACTCCAATTTCTAATTTTAATTTTTTAATTTTTTTATCTTCATTTCCAAAGAAATAAATTAATTGTTTTTTTAGTCTTCTACCCCAACTTATAGGATCATGCTTTCCTTCTATATCTTCGTAAAAAACAATATCTTTTTCATATTTATATCCTTTATTCAGCAAAATATTCAAAGCATATCTCCCGCCACAGTAGAAATAATCAGCATTATTTTCTTTTAACCCTTCATCAAGCCAAATTTTCAAATCTTTTTTACTATTTTGTCTCAAGAAATTCAGATTATCAATAACACCATGATACGACATTGAGCCAACGTAATAAAATTTATCAGGATAAGCAAATGCCGTTCTAATTGACATCCCTGCTCCAGCAGAAGATCCAATAATAGCTCTATTATATTTATTTGAAATAGTCCTATATTTACTATCAATAAATGGAATTATCTTTTTTATTACAAATTCTATATCTGGAAATCTTTCACTCCCACCAGAAATTCCAACTGCAATTATTTTTTTTATCTTATTATCTGCTTCTAATTTATTTATTATTTTATCGCCATTCCATCCTTTATCATCAAAAATACTATCTCCATCATAAAAATAAGCAACAGGATATTTTTCATCAGAAACATCATATCCATCTGGTAAATAAATATATACTTTGTAATCTCTTATTTTTTCAACAAGTACATTTTTTTTCCTAATATATACACTTATTTTTTTCCCTTTACTTTTTTTATCATCTCTATTTACAAGAACTATCTTAAAATTATATTCCACAAGTGGAATTCCATTTTTATATTTATAACTATGAACTGTTTTTTTTAATGTATCAATTTTCCGATACCGCCTTTCACTATCAAGCTTTAAATAGATTTCAACTTCTTTTACTCTTTTAAAATTTGCAATTTTCCATGATAGATTTATCTCTTTTCCTGTTATCTTTGTAGATAAATTTTCAACATTTAACTTAAAATATCTTGATACTTTTTTTTTAGTTGTATTCGTACAACCAATTAAGGATATTAGAACTAATAATGATAACAATGCTTTTTTCATGTTTCCTCCCTTATTTATTTTTTGGTAGTGTCAAAAATAATTTCAACACAAAGACGCAAAGCACACAAAGAAAAAAATTATTTAAAACCACAGGTTGGATACTGATAAATAAAAATTGGCAGTTGTTATAAAATACGCAGTGATTTAAATATTTTATAACACAATATGAGAGAATTGCTTTTTAAATGTTCCTAAAAATTTAATTTTTTTGTTTTTTTGCAAAAATTACTTTGATTTTAAAAATTCTACTATGATTTGTGTGATTTTACATAAAAATGTATATAAAGTAAAAGAATTTCAAAAAAATACTATTCTTGCCTTAATCATTATATAAAGTTTTTTAATTAAAGTCAATCATAATTTGTGTTCTATATAGTAACTTATACAACTAAAATGGAATTTGAGACGTTTTAATAGAACTATTTTAATTACAATTATATACTATGATGCAACACGCACAAACAGTATATAATTTAACTAGCACAATTAAAAAAGCCCACAAACAGCTTTAACACTAGCCATTTATGAGCTTTTCCTTAATCTCCAACTTCTAAAACTATCTCTTGTATATCTCTAACCATCTCTACGTTATAACTACTTTTTTTACTCCAATTTCTATTGCTCTATTTTTTAATTTTTCCATATAACTATCTGTAGCCATATCTACATTAATCAAATTTAATCTAACTCCATTTTTTCTAAATTTTATCAATTTATATTGAATTTCTGTTCCTGATAGAATTTCACTTACATTTACTACGCTATTTTCATTATCCAATATTTCAGGAACCACAACAGTTCTTATCTCATAAATTTTATCCAACTTTATAAGATATTCTAAATTTTTCTTTATTATATTATTATCTTTTCCTGTTAATTTTATATGTTCACTGCTATCCCAAGCTTTTATATCCAACATAAATTTATCTGTATTTTTAACCAATTCTGGCAAATTTTCAAAATCTAAAAATCCATTTGTATCTACAAAACAAGTTAATCCATATTTATGTACTTCTTTAAAAACTTCTACAATAAATTGATGATTTAGCGTACATTCCCCTCCGCTAAATGTAATTCCAGAAATAAAATTTTTATATTCTAAAATTATTTTCATAACCTCTTTAACACTATATTTTTTTACTTTAGGAGTAGAACTGTTTGGACACACTTTTATACAAGTGTCGCAATTTATACATTTATCACTATCCCATATAACTCGCCCATTTGATATTTCCAGAGCATCTGCAGGACAGCCAGTTACACATTTCCCACAATTATTACAAATATTAATTGTTTCAGGGTTATGGCAATACAAACAATTCAAATTACAACCTTGTAAAAAAACTGCAGTTCTATTTCCAGGACCATCTACATTGGAAAATGGAATTATTTTATTTACTAACGCTTCAGACATTTTTACTTCCATTTTCATATTCATCTTTTCCTCTTAATTTTCTATTTAATACACCTGAATTATCTCGACCTCCTTGACCTAAAACAGTTGTATCCCTTAAAACTGCAACTCCTTTATCCAATTTATTCATTTCTGATTTCTTTACAAGATATCCAGTAATTCTAATCACATCTGCACAATCTTCATACAAAGAAAAATATCTTAATCCTGTTTTAAATCCTCCATTTATAATATCCAATATAGCTTTAGGATTTCGTTTTGCCATTTCATCAAATTTAAAAATATCACCTATTCCAGATGGAAAATATTTGTGAAAAGGTGCTGATTGAACAATATGTTCATAAATATCAGGCTCTTCTCCTATTGGGATTCTACATCCTGGACTATCTCCAGAATCACTGTCAATCCCAACTTGTGCATGTAATAAATAATGCCCATTTGATATTTCACAATATCTGTTTGTATGTTCATTTACTAATTCTGATAATTTTTTTATTATCTCTTCTCCTAGTTTATCTGCTTTTTTACTATGTCCAAATCTATCATTAGAATTTTCTAAGCTAAGCAATTCGTTCACACATTCCGCTAATCCAACTATTCCAAACATTCCAGTAAATTTATCTCTCGAAACTAACCCCTCTTTTACCAAAAAATTACTTTTGAAAAAAGCTGATTCTTCAACTATAAAATTTGTCTTTTTATCCATAAATCTAGTTATTCTATCTACAAATTCAGGCAATAAATTATCAAAGAAATCTTCCTTACTTTTAGCCTCTAATGCCAATTTTGATAATTTTCCTCTTACAAGCGTATAACTTCCGCCACCAATATATAGACCATTATAACAACTTGCTATAGCATAATCTCCATTAAAATCTTTTCTAAAAATTTCATCATTTGCAAAGCTGGGTTTTGCCACTGCAAGTGCTGTTTTTATTGATTGAATTGCAAATTTTTCACTTGTTTTATCTTTATCATATTTTATAGTAATATTAGGAATTGGATTTTGCAACTCTTTAGAAACTTCTAAAATTAATTTCCCAGCTTTTGTTTCTAATGGACCAATATCTGCATGACAAAACGAATCTGTAATTGTTTTATCAATATGGTTTAAAAATAATTTTATAGCTTCTTTTGCTACATCCTCTTTTTCATCTTTTACGAATGGCTCTAACAGTGTATCTATATTCCCTAAATAAACGGGAACCATTGTAACTGATGGAACATGTTTATATAATATTAACAAATTATTTACAGCTTCCCATATATCTTTTGGTTTAGATAATTCTAAAAATTGAGATCCTTGCTCCATAAATTTTTGATAATCTGGAACTACATATCTTGGCTTATATGGAGCATTCCCCTCAGCTAAATCGCAAATTATATCTTTATCCATCCATTTTTTTATTTTATCATCTAAATGTAATACGTCAACCATATTTTCTGCTGCTCTCGCCAATGAATATACACGTTGCTCAAATGTTAAATGCTCATCCTTTATTATATCTAATATCTTTTCCATAAAATATTCCCCCTAAAAAAATCTTTTAATTTCACTCTAAATATAGTATACTTTATTTATAAAATAAATAAAATGACATATGTCACAATAAGGAGCTTTTTTATGAAAATTTTATCTAACCCAAAATCACTAAAAAAATATATTGATAAACATCTATTAAACACACATTTTACCGATTTTAATATTAATTATTTTGAATTACATAAATTTGAAAAAAATGAGTATATATGTGTCGCCGGCCAAAAATTAAATTACTTATATTTTTTAATTGAAGGCTCTGCTAATGTTTTCTTGACCCTAAAAGATGGAAGACAGATATTAATATCATATTTAATCCCATTTCACGTAATAGGAGATGTCGAATTAAAAAGATTTGGAATTTCTAGACTTGATGTTGTTGCTTCACAAGAATGCTTAGCAATAGCATTACCTTTTGAAATTATTAATAGTAAATTAGGTAAAGATTTTAAATTTTGGCAATATGCAGTTGAAACTATTTCTGAAAAATTAGAGAGTACAACTGAAACATTAATCATCAGTTCTCTTTATCCTTTTAAAATAAAATTTGCACATCATCTTTTAAATTCTACAACAAAAGATGATATTGTTAATTTTGATTCTCTTACTTCTTTAGCTGTTTTTTTAGGTGTAAGTTATAGACAATTATTAAGAGTTGTTCATGAATTTGAAAATGATGGAATTATAAAAAAACATAAAAGTTCTTTTCAAATAGAAAATTTTGATAAATTAGAAATTTTGCTTGTGGATTTTTAATTTTTTATTTAATAGGAAAAAATTTTTTTCATAGAATAAGTTACTATTCAAAATTTTTTATCAAAAATATAAAAAATTATTTTTCAAATGTTCCTAAACACTAAAGAAGAGCCGGGAATTCCCGACTCTTCTTTTTGTTACAAATATTTCAGAGGGCGTTTTAATAGTGCTTTAATCTGTTCGCCTTACTTTTAATTTTCAATTTCTTTATTGCTCCAATCCTAGTTACTTTAAAACTTAACTCTAATTATAATCTTTTTCTTTAACTTATTTCTCTTAATTCTAATCTCAAATTCCATTCTTCACTCTTAATTCTTTGCTCTTAACTTTTAACTCTTAACTTTTAATTCTATTCTCGATTTCCACTCTTACTTCCCAACCTTAATTCTCAATCTCACTTCTTAATTCTTAATTCTTAATTCTTATACTCTGGAGCATTAATCTAAATCCAATCTAAACATAATCTAAATCTAAATCTAATCTTTCCCGCCCTCTATTAATAATATACTTCATAAATTTGCAAAAATCAACCTTTTTTTTATTTTCTTTAATTTATTTTATATTTCTAAATAATTTTAGTAATATTAATCCTAAATTCGCACCCAAAGTAAACTTTTTTACATTTTTATTATTTTTAATATACTATCTAATTTTTCCATTTCAACTATCATTTTTTCAAAATCTATAAATTTGGGAACCATTAAATTAAATATTGTTTTTCTTTCTGTCTCTTCTCCATTATAAATTTCGCTAAGAGGTTTTTTTCCTCTGATTTTTACTTTTCTTATATTCAAAAAATCTTTAATTTGTTTTTCTACATTTTCATTAATTAAATATACTACCACTATTCTATGTCTAACTCTCTTTTCAATGTAATATAGTTCAATTCTTTTTAAAATAAAAACTAATATTGTCATTAAAACAGCTGTCCCTAATGCAAGATAAAAATATCCCAACCCAACTGCAATACCAAGACACGCAGTAAGCCATAATGTTGCTGCTGTGGTTATCCCTTTTATACTCCCCTTTTTTTGAATTATTGTTCCTGCACCCAAAAATCCAACTCCGCTTATAACCTGCGCAATTAATCTACCAACATCAAGTTTTACTCCTTGAGCCAAAGCCGGATGATTTATTAATAAATTTATTGTTTCATAACTTAATTTCACCTGTATAATAGATATTACAGCTGCTCCGACACATAAAAGAGTATGTGTAATAAATCCTGCTGGTTTATTATTAATTTCTCTTTCTAACCCTATTATTCCACCTGTTAATACAGCAGCTAAAATTCTTATAAATATTTGACTTAATTCTAAATGTTCCATAATTTCTCCTATAAAACGTGAATAGATCTAGATTCAAATGAAAAAGATATTGTTTCTTCTTTTTCATATATTTTCTGATTAATTGGATTATTATACGATATTTCTATCCTTTTGTCAAAAAATTCTATTTCATATTCATGATGAGCCCCCATAAATATTGTCTTTTTGACTATTCCAGAGAAATCTTTTCCTGAAATATCTATTGCTTCAGGTCTTATAACTAAATTCACTATTTCGTTTTCACTATAATTTTTATCACTTTCTATAGCATATTCAACTCCATATATATCTATAATTAAATATTTCCCATCTCTATTTTTTACTTTTCCACTAATTATATTTGCTTTTCCTATAAAATTAGCTACAAATTCATTTTTAGGTCTTTGATAGATTTCTAATGGAGTTCCAACTTGTTCTATATTCCCCTCATTCATTATAACTATTTTATCAGACAATCCCATAGCTTCCGATTGATCATGAGTAACATATATAGATGTTATCCCAACTTTTTGTTGTATTTTTCTAATCTCATCTCTCATATGAATTCTTAATTTAGCATCTAAATTTGATAATGGTTCATCAAATAAAAGAACTCCTGGTTCCATAACTATTCCTCTTGCTAAAGCTACACGTTGTTGTTGTCCTCCTGACATTTGAGATGGAACTCTTTTGGAAAAGTCATCCATTTGCATTAGTTTTAATGTTTTCTCTACTCTTTCCTTAACTTCATTTGGAGGTAATTTTTGCAACTTCAAACCATAAGCAATATTTTCATATACATTCATATGTGGAAATAGTGCATAATTTTGAAAAACCATAGCTGTATCTCTTTTATCTGGAGTTAATCTTGCTACATCTTCATCTCCTATTTCTATTTGACCAGTTGTTGGCGACTCAAATCCTGCAAGCATTCTAAGTGTAGTTGTTTTTCCACATCCAGAAGGACCTAATAAACAAACAAATTCTCCAGGATTTATGTCCAAATTTATATTTTTAACTGCATGCACCTTTTTATTTTCTCCAGTTATAAATGTTTTTGTTAAATTTTTAATTGCCACTCTTTTACTGTTTTTCATTTTATCATCTCCTATACTTCTGAAATTTCATCTATTCCAATTTTTTTAAATAATAACTTCATTATCATTATAAACACACTTACAATTATTACAAGTATTGTACAATATGCTGATGCTACCCCTAATCTACCCAAATCAATTTGACTCATGATAGCAGGTGTTAACAAATTATATCTTGCTGATATCAAAAATATTATTGTACTTATTAAAGTCATGCTTCTTACGAAAGCATAAATTAGTCCACTAAAAAATGCTGGTTTTATCATTGGTAAAGTAATCGATGTAAATACTTTGTGACTGTTTGCTCCCAATACACTTGCAGCTTCTTCAATTGATGGATCTATTTGCTGTAACGCTGCAATTGCCGACCTTATTCCTACTGGCATATTTCTAATTATAAATGCAATTAATATAATCATTGCAGTTCCTGTAAGCACTAATGGTTTTTTATTATAAGTAATAACATACCCCAGACCTATAATAGTTCCTGGAATTGCTAATGCTACCATTGTCATAAATTCTATAAAATTTTTCCCAATAAACTTTTTTCTAACAATTAAAAATCCTATTATCATAGCAATTATTCCTGTTATTGGAGTAGCTATTAAAGCTAAATATGTTGTATCTAATATTGGTTTTAATCCAAGAGCAAACACATATTTAAAATGACTTAATGATAAAGAATAATTTACTCCCCATAATTTTACAAAAGCAACTATTGGTATAAGAGCATACATCATTCCTACAATTAAAGTTATTATAAATAATATTGCTGTCATCGAATATGTTATTTTTTTTCCTGTTATTTTTTCTCTAGCTTTAGAGACCTTTCCAGTTACTGTTACATATGATCTTTTGCTTATATAATATTTTTGGAATGCAAATATCCCAACTGATAAAGATAATAATATAATTGATAACGCTGTAGCAGCCCCCATATCAAAGCTCCCTATACCCTGCAAATATATTTGAACAGCTGCAGTAGTATAATTACCTCCTATAACCATTGGATTCCCAAAATCTGCTATAGCTTGTATAAAGACTATTAAAAATGCATTAGCTAACCCAGGAACCATAAGTGGAAGTGTAATTGTTTTAAAAACTTGCCATCTCGACGCTCCAAGATCTCTAGCTGCTTCTTCTACAGAAGGATCTATTTTTTCCAAAAGCCCAACCAACATCAGATATGCCACAGGAAAAAATGTTAATGTCTGAACCAATACCAATCCTGTAAATCCATAAATTTCATTTTCTATTCCAAAAATTCCATGTGTTATAAGCCCTATTCTTCCAAATAACAATATTGCTGATAATGCTATAACAAATGGAGGTGATATTATTGGTAATATTGCTATTGAATCAAATATTTTTTTCCCAGGCACATCTATATAAGTTATTACATATGCAAATAAAAATCCTATTCCAGTTGCAAGCGTTCCAGTAACCATTCCTAATTTTACTGTATTCCAAATAACTTGAAGAGAATTTGCTTGATTCAAAACATCCTTATAATGATATAATGTCAATTTCCCATTTTGTAAAAGCGATGATTTTAATATATTAAAAAGTGGAAGCAATATAAAAAAACCTACAACTAATAAAGAAAAAATTATTGTTATCATTAATACTGGATCATCATATATTTTCCTTATATTTATTATTTCATTTTTTATTTTTAAAGAAAAATTATTTTCCCTTTTCTTTTTTAAATTTATTGTTTTTTCTACCATTTGTCCCTCCTAATGAGCCGTAAAAAAAGCTATATTCCCTCTCTCAAAACATAAATATTTTTCTGAATTTTTAGCTTCTAAAAAATTTCGCATTGAAAAATTGCATAATTTCTTTTCTAAGGAACATTAAAAAATAAGTTCCATATTTAAACTAGCAAAAAGAAATATATCTCTCTTTTCACTAGTTTTTTTATAATATTTTTCCTAATTATTTTAAATTTATTATAATTATTTAGTTGGAATTGTTGTTCTAGTCTCTCTACTAAATTTATCTATAAGTCTTTTTCTATTTGCTCCAGCCCATTGTATATCATAATCTATAAGTTTTGCTCTTTTTAATTGCAATGCTTCTTTTGGTGGTGTTGCATTTTTATTTGTAAGAAATTGATATGAACCTACAGTTTGTCCAATCTCTTGAGCTTGTTTTGATAATGCCCAATCTACAAATTTCTTAGCAGCTGCTTGATTTGGAGAATTTTTAACAATTCCTACAGCTCCTATTTCATATCCTGTTCCTTCTTTTGGTGTAGTAAAAATCAGATCTTTGTATCCTTCTTTTTGATATCTTATTCCATCATGAAGAAAACCTATTGCTATTGGAGCTTCCCCTAATCCTACCATTCTTCCTGGTGCAGATCCTGATTTAGTATATTGTCTTACTTGTTGATTAAATTTCTTTAAATATTCCATCCCTTTTTCTTCACCTTTTAATTGAATGATTGTTGCTACAAAATTATATGCTGTACTTGATGAACCTGGATGTGCAATTACTATATTATTCTTAAATTCTGGTTTCAAAAGATCATCCCATGTTTGAGGTAACTCTAATCCTTTTTCAGCCAACCATTTTTTATTCCCTTCTATCCCAAGATATCCACTATATATTCCAGTCCAAGCTCCATTTTTATCCTTAAAATTACTTATTATCTCTTTTCTCATTGGTGATAAATAATGTGTTAATAAATTTTCTTGATCAGCTTCTATAAAAGTAAGAGCTCCTCCACCAAACCATACATCAGCAATTGGATTTTCTTTTTCTGCTCTTATTCTAGCTAATATTTCTCCACCACTCATTCTCACCATATTAGTTTTTATACCAGTCTCTTTTTCAAATTGTTTTGTTGCCTTCAATGCATAATCTTCCATCATTCCTGCATAAACTGTAAGTGTTTCTTGCTTTTTATTTTTGAACAAAAAGTCAAACACTCCTCCTTGTGCTACAATTCCTGCTACGAACATTAAAATCATTCCCATTACTAGATTCTTTTTCATTTTCGTACCTCCTTAGTTTTTATTAATAAGATTATACTTTATATTTCTAAGAATAAAAATCCCAAAAAAGAATTCTTTTGTCCGAAATAATGAACAAAAAAAGAGCGTTTTTAAAAAGCGCTCTTTTTTGCATTGAAAACCCTTTGAAATTGTCAAGTTTACACTTCGTATATTTTAAATTTAAATAAATTTATGATTAATTTTTAATCTAAAGAACGTTTATAAAATAATTTTATCATTTTTTGTTATAAAAACGCTTGAATCATTGCGTATTTTAAAACAAAAAGATAAGGTTGTTTTTAAAGCGTTCCTAAATCATTGCGTATTTTATAACAAAATCCGGATATTATTTTTAAGCCATTCCCAAACTATAACTTTTTGAATTTTCTCTCCATTCTAGACACCAATTTATCCATTTTTCTCAACCTTCTACTTAATTCCCTTGCTAAATTCATCAAAATTATTACATACTCTTTTAAATTTTCTTTATAAAGTTTATACATATATTTTTTCTCCAAAACAAAAACTTCTGTATCTTCTTCAGCAATAACATCTGTAGCTCTACTCATCATATCAATTATGCTCATTTCTCCAAATCCATCACCTTGCGCTAAAAAAGCAAGCCTTTCTCCTTTTGAAGATATCCTAACTTTTCCTTTCTCTATAAAAAACAGTTCATCTGCTGGGTTTCCTTCCACACAAATAATATCTCCCTTTTTATATTTTCTTTTTTTGCTTGAGCTTTCAATGAAATCAAGTGTTTCTTGTTTTAATCCATGAAATATTTTCATATCTTTCATAACTTCACCTCCACCAAATATAAGGTAGTATTAAATAACCTACCATTCAAAACAGGACTATTCAATGTTTTATAAGTCAATCACCCTATGGTCATTCTTAACAAATTCTAATGGCGAACATTTTATATATTTTTTAAATACAGAAGAAAAATATTTATAGTTACTAAATCCAACTAATTCTGCTATTTCATACACTTTATAATCGCCTGAAAACAATAACTCCAATGCTTTTTGTATCCTATATTTATTTAAAAAATTATTAAGTGTATGTCCTGTTTCTTCTTTAAATTTTCTGCTAAGATAACTTGGACTAATATATAATTTATCCGACATTTCGTCAATTGTTATTTTTGAATTATAATTTTTAAAAATATACTCGATTGTTTCTTTTGTATATTTCGATTGCACATTACCCGAATGGATATAATAATCAATATCTATTATTTGAATTTGGTCAATATCTTTTATTTGACCTTTTATCTCCTGATATATTTTTTTATCTTGTATATGCAATTTTACTTTTTCAATTATCTCTTCTAATTTTTCTTCATCAATTGGTTTTAATAAATAATCAAATACATTCAACTTTATTGCCTCTTTTGCATATTTAAATTCTGCATAACTTGAAATTATTATAGATTCAAAATCATATATTTCATTTAATTCTTTTATCATTTCCAGACCATTTTTTTTCGGCATTTTTATATCCGTTATAATAATATCAGGTTTTAACTCTTTTATTTTCGAAACTCCCTCTTCTCCGTTTTCCGCTTCTCCAATTACAATACATCCCATAGATAACCAATCAACTGTGTAAATCAACCCTTTTCTTATTATATCTTCATCTTCCACTACCACTATTTTAATCATACTCATTTTGATTTCCCACCTTTTCTATAATAATTGGTAATTTTATCATTACTTCTACCCCTTCATTTTTTATATTATTTATAACAATACCATATTCTACGCCATATATCAGCTTTATTCTTCTTTGCGCATTGTACATCCCTATATGATTAGTGTTATTATCAACTTTTTTCAGTAAATTCTTTATCTCTTTTAATTTTTCATCGCTTATACAATTTCCACTATCAATAATTTTTAAAATCAAATAGTCATTTTCAATAAAACACATTAATTTTATTTTTAGATAATTATTTTTATCAAACCCATATTTAATGCTATTTTCCACTAATGGTTGTAATATTAATTTCGGAATAATACATTTTTCCACTCTATCTTCTATACTTATTTCATAATCTAATTTTTTATCAAAACGAATTTTTTGAATCACCATATAATCTTTAATATATTTTATATCTTCTATTAAACAAATATTTTCTCGTTCATAATTTATGCTATATCTTAACAAATTAGCCATACTAACTACTATTTTAATTGCTTTTTTAGGTTCTATTTTTATCATATACTTTAATATCTCTAAAGTGTTAAATAAAAAATGCGGATTAAATTGGGATTCAAGCTGTTTTATCTCTACCATTTTATTTCTTTTAACTTGCTCTTTATTCGTTTTTATAACTTCATCTAACCTAATTATCATCTCATTATAATAATCTCCCAACAACTCAAATTCATCATTTGTCTTTATATTCACAAATGTATCCAAATTACCACTTTGAACTTTTTTTATTGCATATAAAAGCTCATCCACAGATTTACTTTTGTTTACTGAAATTTTTTTAGATATGAGCCAGAATAATAATGTCAAAAAAACAAAACTAACAATTAAAAACATCAATCCAATTATATAAAATTTATTTATAAGTCCCATTGGAGTTAATGTGTATATAGATAATTTCCCTTTTAATATATCTGTTTTATAAACATAATAATCATCTCTATCAATTCGTATATACTCATTATTAATTTTCGATATAATTAATTTTCCAATTTCATTTATCATAAAATTATTGGTTGTTGCAATTACATTTTTAAAATTATCCGTTACTGCAAACAGATCAACTTTATCATTATATATAATATTATTCAAATCTTTTTCTAACAATTCAAAAAGAATATATCCTATAATTTTATTGCTTTTATTTTTTATAGTTTTTCCTAAAGAATATACTTTTTTATTATCTCTATTTATTTGATATTGATTTCTCATTAACATAATTTTATCCGAATTAATCTTTATTTCCTCTAATAGGTCATAATTTTTATTATTCTCTTTTATTTTTTGCCAAGCATTTGTAATAATTATATTCCCATTTTTATCAAAAATATAAAATATGCTTTTAATTTTTCTTTCATTCACAAACTTATAAAGCCCCTCATATATTTTAGCTTTATTTTTGTTCCCATTTATTATCTCTTTTATATCTATATTATTTGTCAAAAAATTTATCTCTTTTTTATAATCATTAAGTTCTTTTTCTATTATTTGAGATACATGATTATTATTTTTTCTATTCCTTTCTTTTATCATTTTTTTATTATAAAAAATCAAAATATTATAAAAAAAGATGGAAAAAAGTAACGATGGAATCAACGCATATAATATAAATGTTTTTCTAAGTTCATCTTTAAAAAATTTTCTTTTTTTTAGATTCATTTTTTTCTCCTATTCTTTTAAATATCCTTTATATTTATCCAAGATTCTATTTTTATTTTCAACTACCCAAATTAAATCATCATCCACCACTTTAATTTCAGAAATTAATTTTAATCCTTTTGATATTTTAACATCTTTTCTCACCGATCTGCGATTTAAGTCTTTCGCTATAAATGTTTGTACTTCTTTTGAAGTTAAAAAATCTATAAATTTTTTAGCATTTTCTAAATTTTTACTCCCTTTGATTATCGCAACTCCATCAGGTCTTATAATTGTTCCTTCTACAGGATATACAATTTTTATTGGTGCTCCATTTTTTACATAATTAGCCGCTGCTTCTTCAAATGTGCATCCTACAGTATATTTTCCATTCACAACCCCTTTATAAACTTCAGATGATCTTTTTAATTCTTTTCCATCTATATTTTTTATTAATTTTTTAATATAAGACCATCCTTTTTTATTATCTCCTCCCATTACATATAATTGATTTATTAAATGCTCAAATGACGATGATGACTTAAAAGGGTACGCGCTTGCTATTTTTCCTTTTAACTTCGGATTTAACAAATCTTTAAAACCATCAATTTTAACATCTCCTACTAAATTTTCATTAACCATTAATACGCTTGGAACAGCTGTAAATCTTGTTATTCTTCCACTTTTATTTTTATATTTCTCCGATATATATTTTTCATTTACAGATATATATTTTTCAAAATAATCAACTTCAGGCAACAAAGTAGATAACGACCCTCCCCATATAATATCTCCATAAAATTTTTCATCTTCTATTCTATTTAAAAGTTCTCCACTTCCTTTTGAGATAATTTTCACTCTAACTCCTTGCTCAGACTCAAATTTATTTATTAACGGTTCAATAAAAGAAAGAGGGTGCGGTGAGTATACTATTAAACTATTTATAACATCTATTTCTTTTTCTGGTTTTTCAAAATTTATCACAATAAATAATACCATACTTAAAAAGCTCAAAATTATAATTATAAATTTTTTCATTTTCAAATCCCCCTTTTTCTTTTTTCTCTATTCATTATACCTTATATAATGCGATAATCAAATATCTATTTTTAATTTTACAAAAAATAATCTTCCCTTCATATAATGAAGTAGAATACTTTCCTAATAAAAAAAAAGAGAGCAAATTATTAAAATTTGCTCTCTTAACCCTTAGAAATATTTTAAAAATAGTAAAATTATTTTTAATCCATTCGTCAGTATAATTCTTATTGATTTACCTCTTCTAGTACAACTATACTCCATGGATTTACTCCATAGCTATTACTAATAGTTACTGAATTCCAAGAATCCCATATATTATTATATTGTTCTGCCCAACTTGCTGTATCTATTACTCTTACCCATTTTTTACCATATGATGCACTTGGTACATTAAAATTAACCCAACCTGACCACATATTTGTAAGCACTAAGAAATCATCATCTCCTATTGCACTTCCATCAATTCTTGTTGAAACACATCTATCATCACTCCCCAAATAAGAGCCATCAGCCTTTGTAAATGAATATGTAACATCATTTCCACTATCTAAATAAAAATCTGCATATTTATCTTGTCTTAATGCTGAATGATATTTTCTAATTTTTGTTAATTTACTTACAAATTCAAACAGATCATTTTTTCCATCTTGATAATCAGTTCCATAATTATTATGATAACTTCCAGTTGTTAAAGCTACAGCATCTGGAGAATCTGTATTTATCATATTATAATTATTCCAAGTTGCAACACTGTCTACATTATATGGATTGTTATTTCCATTTTGAGTTCTACCAAATTCATCTCCCCAAACTGTCATTGGAATTCCTCTTGAAAACATTTGTGTTACAAAGAAATTTCTAACTCTTGTTCTTCTTAAAGATTGATCTCCATTACTATCCCAAGAATTAGTAGTATCATTTCCTCCATCAGTTGGTCCAAATGGCCAAGATACATTCAAATTATTTTTAGTATTGTAACTTACTAAATCCATTAATGTAAATCCATCATGCGCATCTATAAAGTTCACTGATTTTTGTGGTCCTCCTTGATCATTAAAATCATTCCAGTCTCCATTAATCATTGACGTAAAATCACTTGTATTTCCGTCACCTTTTAAGAATTTTCTTATTGCATCTCTGTATCTTCCATTCCATTCTCCCCATTTATTTGGAAAATTACCCACTTGATAAGTTCCTGTATCCCAAGCTTCTGCTATCATTTCTACATTATAAGCATCTGTCATCAAAGCTATATCTGTTAATAATGTAGCGTTCGAATTAAAATAATAATTAGGCGCTGCATCTCTTCCTAATACTGGTGCTAAGTCAAATCTAAATCCATCTACACCCATTTTTGTCGTCCAATATGTCAAAGAATCCTCTATTAAATTTCTCACTACATTTTTTGAAGAATCAAAATTATTTCCACATCCTGTTGATTGCCAGTAATATTGATTATCTGTAGTTAAAGCATAATATGAAGAATTATCCAATCCTCTAAAAGATGTTAATTCAGCGGTGTCTTTATCTGACCAAACCCCACCTTCTCCAGTATGATTATAAACTACATCTAAATAAACTTCTAACCCAGCATCATGAAAGGCTTTTACCATATTCTTAAACTCTTTTGTTGGTCCTCCTGGGTTTTTATCATAAGAATATCTTCTATCTGGAGCAAAATATCCATATGTCATATATCCCCAATAATTTCCACCTGCTTGACTAGCTGAATTCCCATCATTATCTGTTTCTTGCACAGGCAATAATTCTATTGTCGTATATCCCAAATCCTTCAAATAATTAGCCATATATCCAGCACCTTTGTATGTTCCTCTATAAGCATTAGGAACACTTTTAACATCACTAAATCCAGAAATTCCACTTAGTATACTAGATAAATTTACAGATGATGAGTGTTCTGTAAACCCTCTCAAATGTGTTTCATAAATTATTGCATCTTTTTGAGCTATTCCAGGTTTCACACCAAAGCTTGTGTTATCTTCTAATAAAATAGATTTTGGAGCATATTTCCCTGTATCTATATCTCTTCTCGGAAGATTACCATATAGTGTACTTCCGCTTGCAAATATTTCAGCAGTATTTCCATTTAATGCAGTAGGATTACTTTTATCATGACTTAATTCTTTTGTATATGGATCATATAAAACTTTATTTGGATTAAATCTATTCCCGTTAGAATCTACATCTGATATAAATCCAGCTTCACTATTCCCTCTACTCCAACTACTGCTATATGGCCAATTTGGACCCCACGCTCTAAAAGCATAATAAACTCCATTTGGCAAAGTAGCAACTTTTGCTCTCCAAATATTATCACTATTTTTCTTCATATCATATGTATACGATGCATCTACTCCATAAGAGCTAGTATAAATTTCCAATACCATTTTTGTTGCATCTTTTGAATAAACGGCAAATGTAGCATCACTTCCTATCCCGTTTACAAAATTAGAACCTAACCCCCACGATTGAGTTCCCCAAGTTGATTCATCTACTGCACTATATGCAGTTAATCCACTAGTAGCTCTAGTAGTATAATTCGTAGCAATATTTTCTTTAGAATTGTTTTCTTTAACAACCTCTTTTTGTAAACAGCCTGCAAACGACATTGTTAAAGCTACCAACACTAGTAATAATCTCCCACTTCTTCTCATTTTTCATCCCTCCATTTTTTTATAATAACACTAGGCAATGCAACTTTTCCCACACTTATCAATAGACTTAATCCTTCACCTCCTAAAAATTATAAATTCTAGTAAAAATATTCTCAGTAGTTTTCATCCTCAATCAGAACATTTCATCCTCTGTGTGTGTCCTAATAGTATGTTAAACTGTATTCAAAAACATTAAGGCTTTTTTTAATACAGTAACAGTATACCTCTTTTTAGCAAAAATGTCAACAGTTTTGATTGAATTTTAATCAATCAATGATTATTTTATACTCTTGGAAATAAAAAACGATACAACCATAATGAATTAATCTGCGCTTGATTCATTATAGTTGTATCGTCCCAATTTTTATTTCTCTATTTAATAGATATAATAACCTTTCAAACATCGATAATCCTAATTCAGCTACACCATCTACTTTGATAATTCTAATTTTTCATAATTTTTCATTGAAGAACATAATCTAATTCAGTTTCTTGTTTCCCTTTTATTTTTATGATTAATTTATCTGGAACTCCAATTATAGTTTCTCCTGATTTTGATATCCAGCCTTGTTTTACGCATAATTTTTTAGGAGAATATGAAGTTAAAACTCTCACTTTCATATCTTTTATCTCTACAGTTACTCCCCCTATAGGAGTTGGAACCTTAAAAATTTTTTGTTTATTTTTTAGTTTATATATATATTCTAATTTATTATTCACGTAAATTTCTATTTTATCCGGCTTACTATTTTTATCAAATTTTAATATAGTCATCCCCATAAATATAAATATTACACATACTATCATATAAATTAGTATATCCCCTTTTCTAAAATATTTCATAACTTCATCACCTTTTTTTATAATTACAACTATCAAAACCAACAGACAAGATCAATTTTCCCACAACAAGAACGTAACAAACGTTACTCAATAATATCACTTATTTATATCTATTGTCAATTTATACTTTACTAACAAATAAAAAGACGTTATCGATTTTATTCAACAACGCCTTTTTATATAATAAAATTTCTACTTTTCCATTTCTCCTAAAGCTCTTTTTCTAATTTATCAACATCTAAAAACTCTTTTTCAATATCCTTAAAATAATTTACTGTTTTTACTTTTAATTCCATTGTTGCTTTTTCATCACACACTAATATCCCATATCTATGCAATTGCAATGCAGATATTGTCCACATGTGATTTACACTTCCTTCTACTCCATTATAAACTGCTAATGATTTTTTATAGCCTGTTGCCATTATCAACACTTCTTTTGAGCCAAGTATTGTCCCTACCCCTACTGTTAATGCTACTTTTGGAACATTTTCTATTTTTCCTCCAAAAAACCTAGAGTTTACTATTCTTGTATCTTCTGTTAATTCTTTTGTTCTTGTTTTTGAACTTAGTGATGATCCCGGTTCATTAAATGCTATATGACCATCTTCTCCTACTCCGCCTATAAATAGGTCTATTCCCCCATAACTTTCTATTTTCTTCTCATACTCTGCACATTCTTCATCTAAATCTTTAGCATTTCCATTTAATATATTTATATTTTCTTCTTTTATATCTATATGGTTAAAAAAATTCTCTTTCATAAATGTATGATAACTTTCTGGATGATTTTCTGATAAATTTACATATTCATCCATATTAAATGTTACCACATTTTTAAAACTAACTTTTCCTTTTTTATTTAATTCTATTAATTTATTATACATTTTTATTGGAGTACTTCCTGTTGGCAATCCTAATACAAATGGTTTTTCCGATTTATGCAAATTTATTTTTTTAGCAACATATATTGCTGCCCATTCTCCTACAGATTCACTTATTATTAATCTCATGATATCTCCTTTTCTAATTCACTCATTATTTTTACTAATAATTTAACTTGATTTTTTATATCCTTATAATTTAACTCTTTCTTTGTTATATTATCTTTTTTCATTGTTAATAAACATAATGTTATCAAATCTTTTTCTTCCCATATACTATTTTTCTTTATTTTTATAAATTTTTTTATTCTTTCTGTATTTATTTTGGTATCCATTTTATGCTCCTTATTTGTAATTAACTTTATATGATTTTATATTTTTATCTGTTGAGTGAGATCTATCTCTCCTACAAATCATAATCCATTAAAATTATATTGCAACATCCTTCTGTAGGGGCGAACCTATGTGTTCGCCCTGCTTTTTATATTTTACAAATAATAATAGTTATTATTATTAAGGTTATTTATAAGGTCCATTATAGGAACAATTGTAAGGGCAATCGTAAGGGCAATTCATGAATTGCCCCTACAAGTTTCCTAAAATCTAACATCATTTAATTCCCAACCCATAATTCTGGGCGAACACATAGGTTCGCCCCTACGTATCTTTACAAACTTATATTTTCTTCTGTCTCTTTGTCAAATATATGACATTTAGTTGTATCAAACCACAATTCATATTTTTGTCCTGATTTTACTGTTACTCCTTCACTTCCTAATCTTGCTATATATTGATTTTTTCCTGGTGTGAAATATACAAATACTTCATTTCCCATTTGTTCTACTACATATATTTCTGATTTTACATAATTATCTTTTTCGTTTGGATGCGTTTCATGACTCCCTATATGTTCTGGTCTTATTCCAAACCATACCTCTTTTCCTACATATTTTTGTACTTTATCTGCTTTTTCTTTTGGTAATCTTAATTTCATATGTTCTGTTACTACATATGTTGTATCTCCATCTTTTTCTAATTTTGCTTCTACTATATTCATTGATGGACTGCCTATAAATCCTGCTACAAATTTATTTTCTGGTTTATTATATAAATTTAATGGAGTGTCTACTTGTTTTATTACTCCTAATTCCATTACACATATTCTATCTCCCATTGTCATCGCTTCTACTTGGTCATGAGTTACATATATCATTGTTGTTTTTAATCTCTTATGCAATTTTGTTATCTCTACTCTCATGTGTACTCTTAATTGAGCATCCAAATTTGACAATGGTTCATCAAATAAAAACACTTTCGGATCTCTTACTATTGCTCTTCCCACCGCTACTCTTTGTCTTTGTCCTCCTGACATCTCTTTTGGTTTCCTATCTAATAGATCTGTTATCCCCAATATTTCTGCTGCATTTTTTACTCTTTTGTCTATCTCTTCTTTTGGTGTTTTTGCTAATTTAAGACCAAATGCCATATTATCATATACATTCATATGTGGATACAAGGCATAATTTTGAAACACCATTGCTATTCCTCTATCTTTTGGCGGCAACTCATTTACTATTGTATCTCCTATTGCTACTGTTCCTCCTGTTATCTCTTCTAATCCTGCTATCATTCTAAGTGTTGTTGATTTTGCACAACCAGATGGCCCTACAAATACCATAAATTCTCCATCTTTTATTTCCAAATTGTGTCCATGCACCGCTTTGAATCCATTTGGATATGTTTTTTCCATATCTTTTAATATTACTTTTGCCAATTTATATGCCTCCCTTTTTAAGAATTAATTTCATTAATTAATTTCATTATCGAACCATTCCTAAATTATTTCTTACAATATTTTATTTCTCCACCAACAATTGTACAATATACATTTATATTATCATCAAATATCACTATATCTGCATCTTTATTTATATCTAAACTTCCTTTGCTTTTTTCTAATCCTATTACTTTTGCAGGATTTATAGTTGCTAGTTTTACAGAAGTTACAATGTCTGCATCAGAATATTTTTTTATATTTCTAACTGCTTTATTCAAAGTCAAAATACTTCCTGCTAAAGTCCCATCTTTTAATCTAGCTGATGTTTCATCTACAATTACTTCTTGTCCGCCCAAGTCATAAATTCCAGATTTTAAGCAAGCAGCTCTCATTGCATCGGTTATTAATACTATTTTATCACTCCCTTTTTCCTTTAATACGAAATTAAATAAATTTTTATTAACATGTATTGTATCTGCAATAATCTCGCAAGTAACATCTGTTTGGAATGCTGCTCCTAATACTCCAGGCTCTCTATGATGAAGTGGCGGCATTGCATTAAAAGTATGTGTAATATGAGAAGCTCCACTATTTATCGCATTCATAGTTTCATCATAATTTGCATTTGTGTGTCCAATTGACAATACAATATTACTCTTTTCTTTTATCTCTTTTGTAAACTCTAAATTATTATCTTCTTCAGGTGCATATGTAATTATCTTAATTATATCTACATAATTTTTAATAAATTTATAACTAGGTTTTATTATATACTCTGGTGCTTGAGCTCCTGCTTTTTTAGGGCTTATAAATGGTCCTTCTAAATGTGTCCCTAATATTTTAGCTCCTTCTACTAAATCTTTATTTTCTTTTATGTTATCCAAAGCTTTATATATTGATTTTGCATCCATTGTCATTGTAGTGGCTAAAAATCCAGTTACCCCATTTTTAACTAACTCTTTACTTATTACATTTAAAGAATCAAAATCGCCGTCCATAACATCTTTTCCAGCTGTCCCGTGAATGTGTACATCAATAAAACCAGGCGACACATACATTCCTTTAGCATCTATTTTATCAATATTATTAAAAATAATATCAAGCTTATCAGCATCAACTATTTGAACTATTTTATCTTTAAATACTAAAGCTTTATTACTCAATATTCTATTATTTAAAATTATTTTTCCGTTAATTATAGCCTGCATTACTCCTCCTTATTCATAAATGTTTTCCTTGTAATAATGTTATTATGTTTTTCTAAAAAAGTTTTAGCTGATTGTAAATCACATCTATTTTCTATCATAATAATCGCTAATTTAGGATTATTTTCTGCTTTCAATAATATTCTTTCAGCTTCTTTCTTATTAATCTCTGTTGCTAAAGCAACAATACTAATAAGTCTATTTTGCAATTTTTTATTTATAGGTTGTACATTGATCATTAAATTTCCATACACTTTTCCTAGCCTTATCATCACACCAGTTGATATCATATTCAATATCATTTTTTGAGCAGTTCCACTTTTTAATCTCGTAGACCCCATTATAACTTCTGCTCCAACTTCCACACTAATATCTACATCTACAATATTTCTTATTTTTCCTGTTTTTTTACAACAAATTCCAACTGTACTTATCCCATTAGATTTTGCATACTTTAACGCCGATATTACATAAGGTGTATTCCCACTTGCAGATATTCCAACAATAACATCTTTTTTTGTTACACCATATTTTTTCAGATCACTTATAGCTAACTCTTCATTATCTTCTGTTTGTTCTAACCAACCACTAATAGCATCTTTTCCCCCTGAAATAATGCCTTGAACCATTTTATCATCTACCCCAAATGTAGGCGGACATTCTGACGCATCAATTACCCCTAACTTTCCGCTTGTTCCACTTCCTACATAAAACAGTTTCCCACCAGAGCTTAATTTTTCTGTTATCAAATCTATTGACTTAGCAATATTATGTTTTTCATATTCTACGGCAAATGCTATCTTTTTATCTTCATTATTCATTTTTTCTACTATTTCCAGAGAATTCATACTGTCAATATTAATAGTTTCTCTATTTATATCTTCACTCACTTTATTCAACTCCTTGTTACAAAATTAAATTATTTTTTCAAATTGAATATTTTTATTTTAGTATTACTTCATAATTATATTTATCACTTCTGTTTATTGTTTTTGTATATTCTATTATTCGTCCATCTTCTAAATAAGTTTTTCTATTAAATAAAAGACCCAATTCTCCTTCTTCTACTTCTAAAATTTCCGCATTTTCACCTTCTATTTTAATTGGTTTTATGCTTTGTTTTGCATATTCTGGAATATAATCATATTTTTCCTTAAATATTTTATACAAAGAGTTCCCTTCTAATTCTTCTTTTGTTAAATTTGGACAATATTCTTTTGGTATCCATGCTGTTTCAATAGCATATGGGACTCCTTCTACTATTCTTACTCTTTTTAAAACAATAGCTTCTTTTAATTCTGGCACCATTCCCATACTTTTTTTGAATTTTTCTTCTAATTGTTCTGTCTTAAAATCTAATATTTTTGTTTCTATACTCAGCCCTTTTAATTTCATCTCTTCAGTAAACCCTCTCATTTGCAACAGTTGACGAAACTCTTTCGGCTTTGACACAAAAGTTCCTTTTCCTTGTTCTCTGTATAGCAACCCTTCATCAACAAGAGATAGAACCGCTTTATTTATAGTCATTCTACTTACTTCAAGTTGGTCACACAGTTCTCTTTCAGATGGAATCATATCCCCTACTTTTAATTCTTCGTTTTCAATCATATTTTTTATTATCTCTTTTACTTGATAATATAAAGGGATAATACTGCTTTTAATTATTTTTTTCATAACATATACCTCCAAGTTTTGTTGTATATACAATATATCATATTTTGAATATGACAGGAAGCTTTTTTTAAAGAGGAGAAACAATTAGCTTCCTGCCACAAACATTTATATCTTAACTGGGAGGATGAAATTAAATTCAAACTTTTCTGTTATAGCTTTTGCTAAACTTTTCATTGTAATATCATCTTGAGAATATGCTGCAATAGCTGTTATATCTTTAGAAAACAGTTTCAATTCATATGGATCTCTTAATGTTATCGCAATTGTATCTATTTTACTAGAAATATTATTTATAAATTCAATTTGATTTTTAAACCTCATTCCATTTAAAATTCCTTGAATTAATATATCTGATTTCTCAATTTTTTTCAAAATATCACTATCTCCCAATAAATTTTCATTTAATTTATAAGTTATTATATCTACATTTTTAATTTTTTCTTTCAAATATACTCCAAATTTATTAATTTTATTTCCACTTGTATCTGCTTCTGTCATATTAATTGATTCAGGTAAAAGTAATAACAGTTTTAAATTTTTTTTAATTGGTAACAATTTTTTGTTATCACTATATAAAGTTAATGCTTTTTCGCTAATATCTTTTATTACCTCTTCAGTTTTCTTTCGTGGACTCTTTTTATTTATTTTTAGTTTTTTTGCTTTAGATTTTAATTTTAAAATTCTTTCAACCGATTGATTAATTCTTTCTTCTGAAATAATCCCTAATTTCACAGCTTCTTTTATTCCTTCTACTGCTTTAATTTGTGCCTCTTTTGTCCCATTTACTAACGCCATATCTCCACCTGCTAATAAAAACTTCACAACAGCTTCTTCTATTGGATATTTTTTTAAAATTGCTCCCATCTCCATATCATCGCTTATTATAACTCCATTATATTTAAGTTCATTCCTCAAAATATCCGTAATTATAATCTTTGACATACTAGCTGGAATTTTGTTTTTTTCTATATTTTTATAAATCACATGAGAAACCATTATAGTATCTATTCCATTTTCTATTAATTTTATAAATGGTTTTATCTCAATATCTCTTATCTCTTTTTCCGAAAAACTATTTTCTGCTAATCCAATATGTGAATCCGCAGTTGTATTCCCATGCCCTGGAAAATGTTTAGCTGAATTTAATACTCCGCCATCATTTAATCCTTTTGCAAATTTTATGCAAAATTTAGATACTTTCTCAGGATTATCTCCAAAAGATCGAACTCCAATCACAGGATTATTCTTTTGTAAATTCAAATCTGCCACTGGAGCAAATGCCATATCTATTCCTAAATTTGATAATTCATATCCTATAACATTCCCTTCATCATAAGCTAATTTAACATCTGTTGTAGCTCCTAACGCCATTGTACTTGGAAATTGAGATAATAAATTTTCAAATACAGAAAGAGTTCCGCCTTCTTGATCAGCTCCAAAAATTGGTTCTTTTATACTGTTTTCCTCACAAAATCTTTTTACATCTGATATAAATTTAGTTACTTGTGGCAAATTTTCAATATTTTCACCGCTAAATCTATAGCCCCCTAATCTATATTTCATTATAAACTCTTTCATCTCTTTGTTAAGTTCATTTCCTTTTAATTGTCCTAAAATTAATTGACCAATTTTTTCATCTAAACTCATATTATTCATACTTTTCAACTCCATTCAATATTTCCTATCCTTTTACAGCTCCAGCTGTAAGACCACTTACAATTTGTCTTTGTAATATTAAATATACAATTAATACAGGAACTACCGTTAATACAACCGCAGTTGCTTGAAGTCCATAATCTGTCCCATATTGCGAACTTACTTCATTAAGCAAAACACATATAGGTCTTACTTTTTTAGAAGACACAAATACTAATGACGAAAACAGATCATTATACGACCACAAGAATGAAAATATCCCAACTGTTGCAAATGCCGGTTTTGACATAGGAACAATTATTTTTGAAAAAATTTGCCATCTGTTACACCCATCTAAAATAGCTGCCTCTTCCAATTCTTTTGGCAATGAAGCCATATATGCCGATAATACCAATGTAGCAAACACTAAATTTCCTGCTGTTTGTGGAAATATTAATGCAAAATATGTATCAACTAAATGTAATTTTATTAAAATTTCATAAACTGGAACAACCGTAACAAATCCAGGTATTAATAACCCTATTGCTAGTGCTCCTTGAATAATAGTTCTTCCTCTAAATTCAAATCTTGATATTGCATAAGCTGCCATTCCCCCAAATAGCATTACTAAAACAACAACACTTCCTGACATTATAAAGCTATTCATATAACTTCTTCCCATATCTACTTTTGTAAGTGCATTTAAATAATTTACTGGGTTAAACTTTCCCGCTATTGCAAAAGGCTTATTTATTATTTCATTAGAAGCTTTAAATGAGTTATTAAATATCCACAATAGAGGAAGAATTGTTGTAGATGCCCATACACTTAAAACTATATAAATTATCAGTTTAGATAATTTAAAATTAGTAATCTGTTTTTGAATCCTCTCAAATACCGTATTATTTACCATATCTTCCCTCCTCTAGGAATATTTAAAAAATTTTTAAATATTCTCTAGTATGTTATATCTTCGCTTTTTAAAAATTTATTTGTAAAAAATGTTAACGCAAAACCTAATACAACTATTAAAACTGCAATTGATGACCCATATCCAAATAATCTTCTTTGAAATGTAATATCATACATATATGTTCCTAATACTTGCGATGAATCAAAAGGTCCACCTTGAGTTATTATCCATACGAAATCAAATACTTTTAATGTCCCTGTAATAGCTAACATTATCGATACTTTTATATCTCCAAATATTAACGGAAGTGTTATTTTAGTTATTCTATGATATGCATTAGCTCCTTCTAAATGAGCTGCTTCATAAAAAGTAGTAGGTATTTTAGTTATTGCAGTTAATATAATTACAAAGTAGAATCCTACATATTGCCAAACAGTTGGTATTATTACCATTAATAATGATGTCTTTTCTGTAAGCCACACTACTTTTCCTATTCCAAATATTGCTAAAAATGAATTTAATAATCCACCATCATATCCATAAAATAGATTAAACATTAGTCCCAAAGCTGCTGCTGATACAACAACAGGAAATAGATATACTGTTTTGAAAAAGTTTTGTCCTGCTCTAATCATATCTACCAGCATTGCCAAGAGTACTCCAATCCCTACTTGTACAAATACTGAAGCTAGCATAAAGATTAATGTATTTATTATCGATTTGCTAATTGCAGGATCTTTAAACATTTTTATATAATTTCCAAATCCAATAAATCTAGGGCTTATGTTATTTAAGCTATAAAACATACTTTTATAAAATGTTCTAACTAATGGATAGAATAAAAAGACTATCATCATAAATGCAGCTGGAAAAAGGAATAGAAAAATTGCTTTTTTATCTCCTTTTATTTTAAACACATCCTTTCTTAATATCTGAAAAAACCTTAATATTATTTATATATCTCTAGTATTTTGCTAAACCTTCCATTGTCATTCATATCCGTAAGGGCAATTCATGAATTGCCCCTACAACCAAACATAAATTGATTTATTAAAACTCTTACCTTTTTTATTTTCCTTTTGCTTCTAACTCTACATTTCTTGCTGTTTCTAATACTGCTCTTGAATCTTTTCTTCCTACTGATATATATGGAACTCCTCTAACAATTTCCATAAATGCAGGTCTTGATATTTGTGCATCAATTGGTAATGACATATGTTCTGCTTTTGCAACCATTGCATTTCCTGAAGCTTTTGCTGGTGATAATCCTTCTATTTTTACATTAGCTGCTGGAACTCCTCCATTTGCTGTTGCCATTTTTTTAATCATAGCTGGAGTTGTTAAATATTTTAATAATTTTAAAACTATATCTTTTTTATTTGGATCGTTATAAGCTCTTTTACTCAAATAATATCCTGAAGTAAATCCTGCTATTATATCTGAATTAACTCCTTTTGTTCCTGGTATTGCTGGTACAGGTAACACTTTTGTATGATCTTGATCAGGTAATCCTCCTACAAACCAAGAACCTTCTATTGTCATTCCTGCTTTTCCTTGTTTATATAAATTTTGTGCTGCTTCCCATCCAGTTGTTAAACTATCTTTTGGGAAAGCTCCCATTGCATATAAAGTTTTAATTTCATCAAGCCCTTGTACCCAAAAATTATTTATTCCATTAACTAATCCTGAATCGTGTCCTTTTGCCCCTGCTGCTTTCAAAATAAAATATTCAATAGCATAATGAGGTGTTTTTCCTAATCCAATTGCTAAAGGAACCTCTCCATTTTCTTTTAAAACTTTTACTGCTTTTATAAATTTATCCCAATCTGTAGGTAATTCTAAATTATACTTTTCAAATAATTGTGTGTTGACCATTAATCCTTCATAAAAACCTGTAACTGGTATCGCATAAATATTGCCATTTGGTTCTTTTACTTGTTCTTTTACGCTATCTAAAATTCCATTCCCCCATTTTGTATCTGCACTTAATAAATCATTTAATGGAACCACTCTTCCTGATTTTATTAATGGAGCTCCCATTCCACCAGTAAAGTAAAATGTTAAATCAGCTTCATTTCCTGCTGCAAAATCATTTTCTATTTTTGTTTTAAATGCGTCATCGCCTGTAGCTGACTCATCTAAAATTTTTACATTATTTGCTGCTTCAAAATCTTTTAAAGCTGCTTGATAAACTTTAGCCGCTGGGTCTGTTCCACCAAACATTGTTGCTATTCTTATCTCAGGTACTTTCTTTTCCGCTTTTTTCTTAAATAAAAAGTCAAATACTCCACCTTGTGCTACTACCCCTGCAACAAACATTAAAACCATTACCATCACTACATTTTTCTTAATAGCTTTCATAATTTTCCTCCTTTTTTTGTATAATTCCTCAAGTTTTGCTTATTATACTCTACGCCTCCTTTATATAAATTTTGAGGAATAATTTTTAAAAAATTTTAAATTTTAAATTTTTTAACTTCACTATTTAATTCTCCCATTAATTCACTTAAATCTATAGCAAAATCTTTTATTTGAACAGCTGATTCTGATTCTTCATTAGTAGCAGCTGATACCTCATTTATGCTTACACTTATATTTTCTGATACATCACTAATCTCTTTTATTTTTGAGACTACATCTTCTTTTCTTTCATATACCGTTACTATAAGACTATTTATTTCATCTATTTCATCTATTATTTCATTTGTAGTTTTTATTATATTTTTAAGTGCCACATCTGATTCCTTTACAGAATTAGTTTGAGCTTCATAATTAACTAATGCAATTTTAATTAAATTTATCATTCCTTCCATTTCACTACTAATTTTATTAGCAGTGTTTGAAATTAAACTATTTGCATTTTTTGTTTCATTAGACAAATCTCTTATCTCTTTAGCAACAACTGCAAATCCTTTACCTGCTTCTCCAGCTCTAGCTGCCTCTATTGCAGCATTTAAAGACAATAGATTAGTTTGTTCACTTATTTTATCTATTAATTTTGTCATATTTAATATCTCTTTAGTATTTTTACTTAATTCTAATATGCTTTTTTCTATCTCTCCTGTTATTTTTAAACTTTCATCTGATTTACTACTCAAATCTTCCATTATTTTAATAGATTGATTCCCTACATTTTTAGCTTTAATTGTATTTCCTGTAGCTTTAGCTATATTTTTATTAACATCATCTATTTGTCTTGAAAGTATATTTATACTTTCTGTCCCTTGTTTAGATAATTTAGTTTGAGATTTAGTCCCTTCTGCTATATTTTTTATTGATACAGAAATCTGTTCTGTAGAACTTGCTGATTGTTCTGATAGCTTTCTAAGCAATCCTGAATCTTCAACTACGTTATCTACAACTATATTAGTATTTTCAATTAAATCTCTTACATTTTCAATCATTTTATTAAATCCATCTGATAACTCACCTAATTCATTTTTACTTTTTATTTCTGATTTTATTTGCATATTTCCATTTTTAACTTTTTCCATTAAATTTAATATTTTTTTTAATGGAACAGTAAAACTTTTTGAAATTGCATTTAAAATAATTAAAGCTAATAATATAAACATAACTCCTAAAATAATATTCATATTTCTCACTTTATAAATATCTTTTATCAAATTCTTTTTTGGAATTTCTACAACTACTTTCCAATTATTTGATAATTTAGAATAAACAGTTAAATAATCCTTTGAATCTTCTATTCCAAAATCATTTTTCAAAATATTTTTTAATTTGATTTTTTTATTATTCGTCATAATAATTTTATTATTTTTATCTAAAATCTTAAATATAGCTCCATCTCCCAAATCCATTTTTTTAAATATATCTGAAAAATATTCTAAGTCAAATCTCAAAACAAGAATCCCCATAAATTTATTTAATGATGGATTAACTAATGCTTTTAAATAATATAATGATTTATTATTATCTTCCGCATACCAAACTTCCGATGATTTCGCTTTTACTAATTCATCTTTAAATTTATTAAACTGTCCTTTCTCATTCGATAAATTATATTCATGACTTTCATCTTTTAATATTGAGACACCGTTTAACTCTTTATTTGAATACATTATATCTTGTAATGATTGTCCAACTATATTTTGCGACTCTAATTCATCTAATTGATCTATATACTTATCTTTTGATAACACTTTTTGTAATTTTTTATCTAACATAACTGACGTTGTTAAATCTTCTATTTTTTTTATTTTGAAATTTATATTTTCTCCAAGTTGTTTTGTCATTTGTAATGTGAAAAAACCTACTTTTGCATTTATAGATTCTTTTGCAGATTTGTACGAAGTAACACCTATTAATATTACAGGTAATACTCCAACTAAAATAAAAAATATTAATAGCTTCTTTCTAATACTTAGATTTCCAAAAAAACCTATTTGATTTTTTTCTTTTCTTTTTAATTTCTTTTTTAATTTAATACTTTTTTCACTCTTCCCCATTTCAAACCTCCTTTGCAAATGCATTAACTCTATGTTGATATGTGGTCTATACCAATAGTATACCTCGCATGTGTTTATTTGTCAACCTTTTTTTGATTATTTTTTAATCTTTTTTTAGAATGCTCGCTCGTGGCTTGCAATATCAATATCAAGAAGAGATAATTACTGGGACAATACTACACTTTAATCATTTTTTAGCCACTTTAAATATGAAATGAATATTAAAGAATATAATATATTTGAAGAATTAATTGAAATAAAAAAATAAGCTACGCTTCATCTGGTAAAGCATAAATATTTTTCTAGATTTTTGGCTTCTGAAAAATTTTGCCTTGAAAAATCACATATTTCAAAAAAACGGCGTAGCTTATTTTCTGTATAAATTTATACTTTCCTAACATATTAAAAAAGATGACTCCTATAAAATATAGCAATCATCTTTTAGAAAATAGATCATCTTAACTTTAAAACACTTAACATATGGATCAGATTAAAGTGTGCATTTTTAGCTTCTTAAAAATCAAATTTTTCTAACAAGCACCTTAAAATAATAATCCACCTCTTCTTCCTCACTATATCTTTTCAAATTCTCAATCTCTTCCCATTCATCTTTTTTTATCTCTGGGAAAAAAGTATCTCCTGAATATTCTTTATTAATATAAGTTAAATATATCTTTTCTGCAAATTTTATAAAATAGGAGTATAAATTTCCGCCACCTATTATATAAATATCTTTTGTCTTACTCATTTCCAATATTTCATTAAACGAGTGAATAATTATACAGCCATACTTTTTATAATTCTTATCTCTAGTTAATATTATATTTTCTCTTTGGGGTAATTTTCTGCCTATACTTTCATATGTTATTCTCCCCATAACAACTGTTTTATTTAATGTAATCTCTTTAAATTTTTTTAAATCCTCTTTTATATCCCAAGGCATTTTTCCATTTTTTCCTATAATTTTATTTTTAGACATTGCAGCAACTAAAATCAGACTCATATTTTTTACCTCATTCAAAATAATTTTTTATCTCTTTTTCTAAATTTTCATTTATCTCTTTTTTATCTATATTTATTGTTACTCTTATTGCTTTTAATCCTGAAATACCTTGCAGGTCATCTAATTCTAAAACTTCAACATCCCCTTTATTCAAATATTTCTTTGCACTTAAATAATCTATATATTCTAAATACTCTTTCTTTTCTGAATCTTGTGAATAAACTATCGCTATTTTTCCAATTTGAGTTAATCTTTCATTAGTCCCTTTTATTACAGCTTTATCCAATCTTTTTTTTATAATTTCATATCTTATATTATAAGAACCTTCCACTTTAAATCTTTTTTCGTCAATATCAAAATATATTGTAATTGGCATATCTTGAACAATTATCAAATTAGTAATATCCATTGGAATTGGTAATTTGTTTTTTATATTATCCACCATTTTAGCACTATTTATTATAACTATTAACTGCCATAATCTTAAATTTTTAAGATAAATTTTGCTAAATTCTCCTTTTTCTGCCAAACTTTTCCCTATATATATTGAATGGTCTATTCCATCTGTTATCTGTTTATCAAAATAATGCGGAAACATTCTTTGTGCGTCATTTTGTGATTTTTCCAAATATCCAGATAAAAGTTTATTTAATTTTGATATACTTACATCAAAATTTCTCCTATTTTTCGATAAATCTCCTTTTTCCAATAGTTTATTATAATTTTTTATCTTATTTTTTATTTTTTCGCTTATTTCTAAATTATTATTAAAAAAAGGTTCTACCTCTTTTTTTATAAATTTTTCTATTTTTAATTCATCTCCAGAAGATAGTTTTTCTTCCATTGATTTTTCAAAATTATCTATTTCATACGTTTTTTCATCAGCAATTGGTATCTTTTTTTCTAAATATATTTCATTTAATATCTCTTTACACAAATTCAGTTGATATGTTAAATCATCTTTTATAGATTTATTCCTATTATAAGAAGAACCTCTAATATCACATTCCCCAAATAGCGGATATACATTTTCAAAAAATATATTTTTTATCTCTTTTTCTTCTTCATTATTACTTTCTAAATAGTTTATAGCACTCTCTTTAAATTTCCACTCTATAGATGGATGAATAGAAGTGTATTTTGTTTTAATAAGCGTTGTAACATTATTTTCAAATTTTTCCAACGCATCTTTCACAGCTATTTCAAATATATAAATAAGTTCTTCTAACCTTTTTACATTAATCCAATTTAATTTCCCAACTTGACTAGACCCTAATTCTAAAAATCCTAAAATTTTCTTATTATAAAATAAAGGAGTAATATAAATATTTCTTAATCCCATTTCTTTTAATTGATCTATTATTTCCCCTTTTTCTTTAGATTCGTTAATATCATTGATTAATAGTTCTTCTCCACTAAAAACAGATTGCGCAATTTTATTTTTCATCATTGTTTCTTTTTTATAATGAGAAGAACTTTCATATATACAACTTGTTTTACTATATCTTTCTGGATTTAAAATTAAAATTTTCTCATCCCTTATAGCTCCTACTCCAATCTTCAAATCTGAAACATCTAAAAATTGACCCAATAATTTTTCTATCTCTTTTATATATTCTATTGAAAACATTTTGCTAGTATTTAATAACTCTTTTTTTATTTCGCCCAATAACATTTGGTTTGTAATATCTCTTCCAGTCATTATTGTAAATCCATATAGTTCAAAATTTTCAGGTGGTATTATTTCTTGTAATACCTCTAAATTTCTTAAATTCTCCATAATTCTATTTCTTTCTTGTTTATTTAACTCTTTTAATTCTCCACGTTTTCTTATTTCCATATATTTTAAATCTAATTTCATTTGAAAATATTTCATTTTACCAGTTTTAATATCTTTTTTCTTATTTATATGAAAATCATCTATTTTAAAATCAAAATTATAAAATTTATTTAATATTAATATATATGTATGTATTTCTCTAAATTTAAAATTTTCTTCTTCTTCTTCAGTTTCTGTTTTTTTAAATATTTCATCACATAATCTGTTCATATAAAAGAATTTAAAATCAAGAGGATATGATGCTGCAAAAATTCCATTTTCATCTTTATATAATTGAAAAACTGTTTTCATTATCATTTCTATTATATCTTTATATTTTTCTAATATTTCTCTACCTATTATTTCCCCTTTTAGCTCATCTGGAATCATCTCTATTTCTTGATTTGCCATTTTACTATATTCAGGATGTTCTTTTATAAAATCTTTTCCTGTATCTTTCCAACCTTTTAATAACAAATCTAAACTTAAGGTTCTTTTAAATCTTTTTTTCATAGTTTTATTCTCCTTTCGTATATTCTATATATTAAGTATACGATAATATTTATTGTTTGTAAAGAAACTTACTTAATGATATACTATTTTTGTAAGGAAAAGGAGTTTAACATAAAAGTTTCAACAGATACATTTAAAAATTGTGAATCAGGGTATAAATTAATAGAAAATAATATTGAAAATATTTTAAGATTAGAAGTGAATGCTAAACAAATTGATAAGATATTAAATAATTTACAACAAATAGTAGAACAGAATTTACAGAAAATATTTCTGAATTAAATGAAGGAGTAAAAAGATGTAAAAGAAAATATAATTTTTCATTAGAAGTTAAGAAAAATGATTGAAAAACAGGATAAAGCTAATATCATTTCATTTACATTTTTAATAGTATCAAGTATAAGTAATCCTATTATTGTCTCTAGCTAAATCCACTCACCCTCATGGCTGTTCAACTCTAAAGAAGTAAAATCTCAAACTCCTACCTTGTTGGCAGTTTCTCTTAGATAAGAGAAACCTATTGTATGGGATATTGGAATAAAAACATTGAAAACAGATAGCATTGAACAGCCCTAACCCTATACTTCACCCTAATTTTCATTTTTTAATTTTAATATTACTTCTTCGCTTAAACCTGTTTTTTCAGATATTGTTTTCACATCTAATATATCCAATAAACTTTTAGCAATCTCTATTTTTCCTTTTTCTATTCCCTTTTTTTCTGCTTTTTTTATTGCAGCATCTTCATCTCTTAACCATTTTAATCTTGCTTCATAGCTTTCTCTTTCTTCATCATTTAGTGACATCTCGTCTAATAACTCTACTGCCTTCTTTATTGTCAATACTTCTTCTAATTCCTTTGGCAACTTATTTTTTGCATATTTCTCTGCTTTTTTCAAAAAGTTTACCCATCTATCCAACATTGTACTATATTTTTCATTATATTTTTCTAACTCTATAAAATGTATCTCCAAATGGTCTATAAACTCTTTTTTACTCTCTAAATTTATTATTTTATATATATTATGATAATTTTCTTCATCTAAACATCTAAAATTTAATATATTTATACTTATTGTCTTTTTTAAATTATCATAGTTTATTCCTGAATGTAACTGCCCTGAATATACTCTTGACCAATAATACAAAGCTCGTTTATCATAATATTCTTGGTCTATTACCTGCCCTTGTTGGTATTTCCGGTGTAACGTGGAAATATCCTTCGGGTAGCACATTTCTATATTATACCAATTTCCTCTTTGGTCTTTTGCTTTTATATCTAATACTGATAATTTATCATGTTTAAAATTCTTTTCATTATAAGGATTTTGTAATTCTAAACTTGTTACTCTATCCTCTTCTGATACTACTGAATTTATAAAATCTTGTAATAGATCTTTATTTTCTTCGCTTCCAAATAGTTTTTTAAATACAAAATCTACTCTTGGATTTATTCTACACATTTTTAACCCCTCCTCATTCAACTATTAATTAATTTAATTATATCATATTTTAAGAGTTATTTAAATTGTTTTTAAAGGAAAATTCATTTCCTTAACTTCTCTACTTACCATTAAATTAATTTTGCGTAATTGAGGATAGGGGAGAGTTTGAGAGGGTAAGGAACTAAGTTCCTTACCCTCTCAAGATATCCTTGCACTAATCTTCATTTTTTAATTTTAAAATTATTTCTTCACTTAAACCTGTTTTTTCAGATATTGTTTTTACATCTAATATATCCAGTAAACTTTTTGCAATCTCTATTTTCCCTTTTTCTATTCCTTTTTTTACTCCTTCTTTTATTCCTTCTTCTCTTCCTTCTTCTCTCCCTTCTTCTCTTCCCTTTTTTTCTGCTTTTTTTATTGCAGCATCTTCATCTCTTAACCATTTTAATCTTGCTTCATAGCTTTCTCTTTCTTCATCATTTAATGACATCTCATCTAATAACTCTACTGCCTTCTTTATTGTCAATACTTCTTCTAATTCCTTTGGCAACTTATTTTTTGCATATTTCTCTGCTTTTTTCAAAAAGTTTACCCATCTATCCAACATTGTACTATATTTTTCATTATATTTTTCTAACTCTATAAAATGTATCTCCAAATGGTCTATAAACTCTTTTTTACTCTCTAAATTTATTATTTTATATATATTATGATAATTTTCTTCATCTAAACATCTAAAATTTAATATATTTATGCTTATTGTCTTTTTTAAATTATCATAGTTTATTCCTGAATGTAACTGCCCTGAATATACTCTTGACCAATAATACAAAGCTCGTTTATCATAATATTCTTGGTCTATTACCTGCATCTCTATATTATACCAATTTCCTCTTTGGTCTTTTGCTTTTATATCTAATACTGATAATTTATCATGTTTAAAATTCTTTTCATTATAAGGATTTTGTAATTCTAAACTTGTTACTCTATCCTCTTCTGATACTACTGAATTTATAAAATCTTGTAATAGATCTTTGTTTTCTTCACTTCCAAATAGTTTTTTAAATACAAAATCTACTCTTGGATTTATTCTACACATTTTTAACCCCTCCTCATTCAACTATTAATTAATTTAATTATATCATATTTTAATAGTTATTTAAATTGTTTTTAAAGGAAAATTCATTTCCTTAACTTCTCCACTTACCATTAAATTAATTTTGCGTAATTGAGGATAGGGGAGAGTTTGAGAGGGTAAGGAACTAAGTTCCTTACCCTCTCAAGATATCCTTGCCCAAGTGCTATATATCCACGCTCCCTCCCCACATCAAACGTTTAGTGGGGAGGAAACAAAGGTGGGGCACTCCTCAAAAGCAGGAGCGAGCACATAATACCACATTATCGGATGCTCTAAGGAGAGCGCAGTCTCGACGACTGCGTCGGATAATGTTTATTATGTCGCGAGCGGATAGGGTGAAGCTTGGGAGATGATTTTTAATCACAACTAAACCTAATTATGATCTAAATATTTTAACATCTTCAAGCTCATAATTGTTTAAATATACTTTTCGTAAAAAAATAACCTACAACATATGCAATAAAAATTACAAAAATTAGATAAATCGTTACAAGCAAATACCATGCAATGGTCTCTAATCTAATTTCTTTTCCATAACTTATTAAAAACATAGCAATTACATCTGGAATGACAGTTATTAATATTATTTTAACTAATCCATTTCCAAATAATATATCATTTTTAAATAGCACTTTCATTATCGGATAACTAAAACCAACAAAACCATAAATCAACTCCATAACATGCGTTGTACTGTCAAACGGCTTGAAATAAGTATATATTAAAATTGTAATTATTATACTTATATACGTTAAATCTATTTTTGTTATCATAAAATTACATCTCCTTAATATTTTCATTTACCAAGTTTAGCATAATATTCGTTATATGAATTTTCATCTTGTCGTCCATTAGAATCATATTTATAATCAAAAGTATCTCGCCAATCCGTTCCTGAATTCGATTTTCTAAAATTATCATATTGTTTATTTGGAATTGTTCCTCCTAAAAGCTTAGGATAAGATACTTCCAAGCCTCCAGCTCCAGCTACTTCTCCTGCTAAATCTGCACAATTTTCAGCCAAATTGCCTCCAAACCAAGGGTCAGAAATAAGATCATATGGTTTATTATAATTTTTATCTCCATATGTTTTCATCACGTCATCTTGTTTTTGTGAAGTTTTCACTCTATATCCACGATCATATCGCTGTCCTATTTCACTTGATTTAAAATCACTTAATTTTTTATATTCAATTCTATCATTTTTTTCACCAGTAATTTTACTTGGACCAAAACCATTTTTACAATAATAAACCCATCCTGTTTTATCATTTCCAACTAATACAGCGTTATGCCCTTGAGGTCCACCCAAAAGTTTTATATTTACCGATTGACTATCATTTAGCAATACAACATCATGCCCCGACGGATCGACATACCTCACCGGATTCCCTAAACAATAACGATACTAAATTTCTATTTTTCTCTAGCCCTTTATTTCCAACATCATTTTAACATATATATTTGTATTTGTAAACTTACAAAAACATTACTATTCTATTACTAATAGCATTGTAATGTTTTTGTAATATTACTTTTCATACACTAAATGGATTTCATATACAAAAAAGCTAATAACACGAGCTTATTGCCCGATATTATTAGCTTTTTCTGTCTTTTCTCCTAATAAATACTTTATTTCTCTTTCAAACCCATATTTTTGAAAAAATTCTATTAATGCTACCTCAAATATATTCTTTTGAGTTATATTAAATGCTCTACTATATTCTCTTGCCATTTCATTTAAACTACTTATTATTTGTATTGATTTTATTGTATTTATTCCTGGTATCCTATATTTTTTTATCACTTTACCCGAATTTAAATTCAATGCTTCTTCCAAGTTCCCATAATTTTTTGACAGTAGCTCTAGTAATTCTATATATTTATCTAAATTTTTCAATTCCTCTAAATTCCTATTTAAATATTCTTCTTTTTTTACAAAATTACTTTCCTTCGATGACCATAAATAACCTTTCATTTTCATAAAATTTGACATATCTTTATAATTATCAAAATCAAGTTTTTTTGCAACCTCTTTTGGATCTGCATTTTCATCTTGAAAATACATTAAAACCCGTTTTGCTCTAAAACTATCATCTACCTTTATCTTTGAGACTTCTCTTTTTTTCCCTTTTACATATCTTTTCCCTTCTTTTTCCCAATAATAACCTTTACTTCTTACAAAATTTTTAAACGAATTATAATTCTTATATCCCATTTTTTCTGATAATTCTTCACGTCCTACCCCTTTTTTTAACTGTTCAAATATATATCTTAATTTTTCTTCAGAGTTCAATCTCACACCTCCTAAAGTTCATTTACTGCTTTTCTCATATCTTCATTACTTGCGTTTAAATAAATCATTGTTGTATTTATGTTTGAATGCCCTAATAATTTCTGAATTATTTTTATATTTACATTTTTACTAACTAGCGAACTAGCAAATGAATGTCTGAAAGTATGACTTGTTATTTTTCTACCAAAAAATCCAGCTTTTTTTACTGCTTTTCTTAATGTTATCACTACATAATAATTTGATAGTTTCCCTGTATATTTTGTACTAAAAAACCTTGTTGTTTCAACTTCTGGTATGTTATTTTCTTTATATTCCAATAGTATTTTTTTTAACTTTTTTGACATTGGAATATATCTACTTCCTCCACCTTTTCCATTTCTAATATATATTAATTCTTTCTTAAAATTTATATCTCGTTTTTCTAAAAATAAGCATTCATTTAATCTTAATCCAGTATAATACAACGTTTTGAAATATGTTTTCAACAAAGGTTTTTCAATACATCCAATCAATTTTTCAACTTCTTCCTGTGTTAAATATACTGTACCCTATAAGATGGACATTTAAAAAAAAGTTGCATCAGATATGGTATTTTTATATAATATCTATAATGTTAATTTAATAGATTGGAGGATTTCATGAGCAACAAAATATTCACAAAAAAAGAGATTGAAATTTTATCAAAAAATAAATATGTCAAAACTATAAGTTCTAAGGCAATCACATATACATCAGAATTCAGAAGAATTTTTATTGCAGAAAGTCAAGATAAAATTTTACCTAGAGCAATATTTGAAAAATATGGATTTGACGTACAAGTATTAGGGATGAAAAGGATTCGATCAGCAGCAGCAAGATGGAGACGTGCCTATAAAGAGCAAGGAGTATTAGGGTTAGATGATAGAAGAAAAGAGAACTCTGGACGACCTTTAGAAAGAGAGCTATCTTTAGAAGAGAAATATGAAAGGCTTCAAGTAAAAAATGATTATCTTCAAGCGGAGATTGATTTGCTAAAAAAGCTAGACGTGCGAGAAAGAGAGGTGAACGGTAAATTAATTGAATTATCGCCATCAGAAAAGTTTGTTATAATCAAAGATGTAATAGAAACAAGTGGTGTAAAAAATATTATAAAATATTTATGTGAAGTTGCAGAAATTTCTAGAACAAGTTATTATAACTATTTGTCTGAAACTTCCAAAACAAATAAAAGCAATCAAGAATTAGAAGATGAAAAAGCAAGAGATTTAATCATAAAAGCATATGAATTCAAAGGTAGGCAAAAGGGAGCTAGACAGATAAAAATGACTTTAGAAAATGAATTTGCTACAATTTTTAATCTGAAAAAAATCAGAAGAATTATGAAAAAATATAGTATTGTATGTACGATTAGAAAGGCAAATCCTTATAAGAGAATAGCAAAGGCTACAAAAGAGCATACAACTATTCCAAATAAATTGAATAGGGAATTTAAACAAGAAATACCAGGGAAAATATTATTAACAGATATAACATACCTATCATATGGTAATGGTCAACGTGCGTATTTATCAACTATTAAGGATAGTTCAACAGGAGAAATACCTGCATATGTATTATCTAAAAATATTAAGTTAGAAATTGCAACAGAAACAATAAGAACTCTTATGGAAAACAAAAGCTTTAAAATTCATAAGGATGCATTAATACATTCTGATCAAGGAGTCCATTATACAAGCCCAACATTTCAAAAATTAGTTAAAAATAGTGGCTTAGATCAGTCAATGTCAAGAAGAGGTAATTGCTGGGACAATGCTCCTCAAGAATCATTTTTTGGCCACTTTAAAGATGAAGCAAATATTAAAGAATGTAATACATTTGAAGAATTAATTAATGAGATTGATGATTATATGGATTATTATAATAATTATAGATGTCAGTGGGGATTAAAAAAGATGACTCCTATAAAATATAGAAATCATCTTTTAGAAAATAAATCAGCTTAACTACTTTTTTTTTAAATGTACTTGACAAAGGGTACAGATTAAAATATTCTCTCTGTTTATTTATTCTTTTTATTTTCGGAACTGCTTTTGATAGATCTTCTTTTATCAATTCATTAGAATAAAGGTATTTAAAAAAACTATTTAATCTAATTTGATAAGTTGATAATGTTGAACTTTCTAATTTTTTCTCTACTGATTTTTTAAAAAAACTTTCCACATCAGATTTTTTTATATCTTCTACATAAATTTTTGAATTTTTTTCCTCTTCAAGGTAATTTTTAAAATATCTCAATATTACATAATGCCCTTTAATTGTTGCTTTGCTTCTCATTCCTGCTGTAAGTACATATTTCCATTTCTCTATTGCTTCCACAAATAACATAATTCCCTCTCTTCCAATAAAGACAAAAAACACAAAAAAAGCCAATAATCTGCCAAAATTTTTCATTTTGGCAGTAGCTTTTTACATCATTTTATGGTATAATTTTTTGACTATTTAGGTGGTGAGCCTACTGTTTTATAGTCTTGGTCTTAATCAGTTGCTTCTGATTTAAGACCTTTTTTATTATATCCATTTTGATGGATTGAGCTTAATATCTCTATTATTTTTTCTTCTTTCATACTTGCAAATATTGTTGGTCTATTCTTTAAAAATTTTATTCCTTTAAGTTGTTCCAACTCTTCCAATGCTGTTTTTTCTATGTCAAGCCTCTCTTTTTCAGGCATATTATTGTAAAATTTTAAAGTTTCTTCTCTTAATTTTGCTTTTAATTCTGCTGCTGCTTTTTGTTTGTCTAATTCCAATTTCTCTTTTTCTAATCTTTCTTTTTCCGCTGCTGCTTTTACTCTCATTGGTTCTGCATAATCTTCTTTTATTGCTTTTCTTAAATAATTGTAATATTCTTTATATTTATGACTATTTGTATAATTTAAATTTGATTCTACATGCTCTAATCCATATTCTTTTATTAATTTTTTCAATTCTTTTTCTTGTTTTAATGTTAATTTTTCTTTAGCTGGTATTTTCTTTATTAATTCTTCAAATTCCAATGTCTTTTGAATTTTAATTTTCCCTTTTGGCTCTTCTTCAAATATTTCTACTTCATTTCCTGGGAATATTCCATTTCCCTCGCTTACTGAAAATCCTTCTTTTGCTTCACCCCAGAATTTTATATGCCCCATTTTTTTACCATTTCTTATTAATTCATATTTCGTTATATTTATATCTGTTGTTTCATTTATCTCTTTTATTGCTGGTTCTATTACTTTTCTTCTTAAATCGTGTATTTTATTATATGCTCCTGTTATACCTAGCATAAATTTAAATGTTTCCAATTCCATCTTGGGTATTTGTACTTTTATATAGTCTTTGCAAAATTCATAAATTGGCAATGAATGTTTTCTACTCATTCCTTTTTGAAAGTCTAAATTTAATGGACTAAACATTTTTGGATGGTACAAATTTTTTCTCACTGTATCTGGAAAGATAAATTCTATATTAAAATCTTTATCTGTTTCTACTTCTGCTAATACTGCTACTGCTCTTCTACTCATAAATTTTTCATTTTCCAATATATTTATTGTTATTCCTATTTCCACTAATGATTCTAAATTCTTTAAAAGTTCATTATTGTTTATTCTTTTGTCTGTCATTAGACTTTTTACTTCTTTGTATGTCGATTTGAATATTTTCCTGTCAAAATCTTCATCCATTTGTTGTTTTGCTATATACAGCAACGCATTAAATGCTTTTTTCTGATTTAGACCCATCTTTGATGAACTTTGAATTAAAATCCTGCTTTTTTTCAAAATAGCCATTTTTTCACCTCTTTTCTTAACGACCTTTTTTAAATTAGTCGTTTTATCGTATTTATACATTGTGTAATAAAATTATACACCGTTTTTTTCGAAATTGCAAGTACTTTTTTGGGCGACTATACATCTACATCCCCTTTTCCAAATTTCTTGCAGAAAGAGTCGTCTTTTACCTGCAGAAACTGTCGTTAGTTGTGCAGAAGAAGTCGCTTTTTGCTGCAGAAAAGGTCGTCTTTTAACGCAGAATCTGTCGTCTTTTGTGCAGAAACTGTCGTTAGTTAGGAGCTACAACCCTTTATTGGCAGTACTTCCAGCTACCTTAAACTTTATTAAACATATATTAAACAAAACCTACAACAGGTGAAATTTAAATTTTTTTTAATATTTTTTTATTTTTGGTTGTATTTTTTTGAAAAATTTATATAATGAAAAGAAAAACCAGAAGAGGAAATTAATCCTCCTCTGGCTCATAATCTGGACAATCTTCTGGTGAACAGAAATATTTACAATTATCTTGAATAAGTATGCAACCTAATGCTCCATCATCGCATATATCAAAATACTTACAGCTTTTAATCTCTTTCATCTTTTCCACCTCCTTTTTTCTTTACAAGCCTCACGAGTAAAGGAAGGAAGTCAAAAGCAGAGTTTGAAATTTTTTTAAGCATTAAAAAAATTTCAAAAAGCTTTTTACTTCCTAACGGCTCGTGATACAATCGAAAGAAAAGGAGTGGAAAACACAAAAAAAAAGAAAAATCCCAGCTTTTTATCCTGCTGGGATTTTTTTCATTATTCAATTTGCTTTTAATTTCTTTTAAAATGTACTTTAAATCAATTCTAAGGCTTCTTTTATGTTTTTTAGTATGTTAGGGGCTGCCTTTACTTTTAAAACCTCATATACGGAAAATTCATTTCCTTAACTTCTCCACTTACCATTAAATTAATTTTGCGTAATTGAGGATAGGGGAGAGTTTGAGAGGGTAAGGAACTAAGTTCCTTTTCTCCCTCTCAAGATATCCTTGCCCAAGTGCTATATATCCACGCTCCCTCCCCACATCAATCGTTTAGTGGGGAGGAATCAAAGGTGGGGCACTCCTCAAAAGCAGGAGTGAGCACATAATACCACATTATCGGATGCTCTAAGGAGAGCGCAGTCTCGACGACTGCGTCGGATAATGTTTATTATGTCGCGAGCGGATAGGTCGGGCTTGGGAGTTTTGTTTATTTTTATCAGCAATATACAAAATTAATAATTCTATATATATTGTCATAATTTTATCTTCATAAAATTCATTTTAAAAATAATTTAATTATAAAATATCCCAAAGTGTATGAAATTGCAAGTATCCCACTTATAAAAATTAACAAGAAAAAAGATATAGCAGCCGTTTCTGCATCTGGAATTTTACTTATTAACATACTAATTAAAATTGGAGAAATAACAATTATAATTAATTTTATCAAGCCCATCTCAAAACTAATAATATTTTTCATCAAAATTCTAATCACAGAATAGCTAAAACCAATTATTGCAAAATATATTGCCAATAGTAATGTAGAAGCTAATGGTTTAATATCAGTATACACTATAAAAGAAATTATTATGCCTATATACATTAAATCTATTTTTGTTATCATAAAATTACATCTCCTTAATATTTTTATTTACCAAGTTTAGCATAATATTCGTTATATGAATTTTCATCTTGTCGTCCATTAGAATCATATTTATAATCAAAAGTATCTCGCCAATCTGTTCCTGGATTCGATTTTCTAAAATTATCATATTGTTTATTTGGAATTGTTCCTCCTAAAAGCTTAGGATAAGATACTTCCAAGCCTCCAGCTCCAGCTACTTCTCCTGCTAAATCTGCACAATTTTCAGCCAAATTGCCTCCAAACCAAGGGTCAGAAATAAGATCATATGGTTTATTATAATTTTTATCTCCATATGTTTTCATCACGTCATCTTGTTTTTGTGAAGTTTTCACTCTATATCCACGATCATATCGCTGTCCTATTTCACTTGATTTAAAATCACTTAATTTTTTATATTCAATTCTATCATTTTTTTCACCAGTAATTTTACTTGGACCAAAACCATTTTTACAATAATAAACCCATCCTGTTTTATCATTTCCAACTAATACAGCGTTATGCCCTTGAGGTCCACCCAAAAGTTTTATATTTACCGATTGACTATCATTTAGCAATACAACATCATGCCCCGACGGATCGACATACCTCAACGGATTCCCTAAACAATAACGATACTAAATTTCTATTTTTCTCTAGCCCTTTATTTCCAACATCATTTTAACATATATCTTTGTATTTGTAAACTTACAAAAACATTACTATTCTATTACTAATAGCATTGTAATGTTTTTGTAATATTACTTTTCATACATTAACTGAATTTCATATATAAAAAAGCTAATAATACGAGCTTATACCCCGATATTATTAGCTTTTTCTGTCTTTTCTCCTAATAAATACTTTATTTCTCTTTCAAACCCATATTTTTGAAAAAATTCTATTAATGCTACCTCAAATATATTCTTTTGAGTTATATTAAACGCTCTACTATATTCTCTTGCCATTTCATTTAAACTACTTATTATTTGTATTGATTTTATTGTATTTATTCCTGGTATCCTATATTTTTTTATCACTTTACCCGAATTTAAATTCAATGCTTCTTCCAAGTTCCCATAATTTTTTGACAGTAGCTCTAGTAATTCTATATATTTATCTAAATTTTTCAATTCCTCTAAATTCCTATTTAAATATTCTTCTTTTTTTACAAAATTACTTTCCTTCGATGACCATAAATAACCTTTCATTTTCATAAAATTTGACATATCTTTATAATTATCAAAATCAAGTTTTTTTGCAACCTCTTTTGGATCTGCGTTTTCATCTTGAAAATACATTAAAACCCGTTTTGCTCTAAAACTATCATCTACTTTTATCTTTGGGGCTTCTCTTTTTTTCCCTTTTACATATCTTTTCCCTTCTTTTTCCCAATAATAACCTTTACTTCTTACAAAATTTTTAAATGAATTATAATTTTTATATCCCATTTTTTCTGATAATTCTTCACGTTCTATCCCTTTTTTTAACTGTTCAAATATATATCTTAATTTTTCTTCAGAGTTCAATCTCACACCTCCTAAAGTTCATTTACTGCTTTTCTCATATCTTCATTACTTGCGTTTAAATAAATCATTGTTGTATTTATGTTTGAATGCCCTAATAGTTTCTGAATTATTTTTATATTTACATTTTTACTAACTAGCGAACTAGCAAATGAATGTCTGAAAGTATGACTTGTTATTTTTCTACCAAAAAATCCAGCTTTTTTTACTGCTTTTCTTAATGTTATCGCTACATAATAATTTGATAGTTTCCCTGTATATTTTGTACTAAAAAACCTTGTTGTTTCAACTTCTGGTATGTTATTTTCTTTATATTCCAATAGTATTTTTTTTAACTTTTTTGACATTGGAATATATCTACTTCCTCCACCTTTTCCATTTCTAATATATATTAATTCTTTCTTAAAATTTATATCTCGTTTTTCTAAAAATAAGCATTCATTTAATCTTAATCCAGTATAATACAACGTTTTGAAATATGTTTTCAACAAAGGTTTTTCAATACATCCAATCAATTTTTCAACTTCTTCCTGTGTTAAATATTCTCTCTGTTTATTTATTCTTTTTATTTTCGGAACTGCTTTTGATAGATCTTCTTTTATCAATTCATTAGAATAAAGGTATTTAAAAAAACTATTTAATCTAATTTGATAAGTTGATAATGTTGAACTTTCTAATTTTTTCTCTACTAATTTTTTAAAAAAACTTTCCATATCAGATTTTTTTATATCTTCTACATAAATTTTTGAATTTTTTTCCTCTTCAAGGTAATTTTTAAAATATCTCAATATTACACAATTCCCTTTAATTGTTGCTTTGCTTCTCATTCCTGCTGTAAGTACATATTTCCATTTCTCTATTGCTTCCACAAATAACATAATTCCCTCTCTTCCAATAAAGACAAAAAACACAAAAAAAGCCAATAATCTGCCAAAATTTTTCATTTTGGCAGTAGCTTTTTACATCATTTTATGGTATAATTTTTTGACTATTTAGGTGGTGAGCCTACTGTTTTATAGTCTTGGTCTTAATCAGTTGCTTCTGATTTAAGACCTTTTTTATTATATCCATTTTGATGGATTGAGCTTAATATCTCTATTATTTTTTCTTCTTTCATACTTGCAAATATTGTTGGTCTATTCTTTAAAAATTTTATTCCTTTAAGTTGTTCCAACTCTTCCAATGCTGTTTTTTCTATGTCAAGCCTCTCTTTTTCAGGCATATTATTGTAAAATTTTAAAGTTTCTTCTCTTAATTTTGCTTTTAATTCTGCTGCTGCTTTTTGTTTGTCTAATTCCAATTTCTCTTTTTCTAATCTTTCTTTTTCCGCTGCTGCTTTTACTCTCATTGGTTCTGCATAATCTTCTTTTATTGCTTTTCTTAAATAATTGTAATATTCTTTATATTTATGACTATTTGTATAATTTAAATTTGATTCTACATGCTCTAATCCATATTCTTTTATTAATTTTTTCAATTCTTTTTCTTGTTTTAATGTTAATTTTTCTTTAGCTGGCATTTTCTTTATTAATTCTTCAAATTCCAATGTCTTTTGAATTTTAATTTTCCCTTTTGGCTCTTCTTCAAATATTTCTACTTCATTTCCTGGGAATATTCCATTTCCCTCACTTACTGAAAATCCTTCTTTTGCTTCACCCCAGAATTTTATATGCCCCATTTTTTTACCATTTCTTATTAATTCATATTTCGTTATATTTATATCTGTTGTTTCATTTATCTCTTTTATTGCTGGTTCTATCACTTTTCTTCTTAAATCGTGTATTTTATTATATGCTCCTGTTATTCCCAACATAAATTTAAACGTTTCCAATTCCATCTTGGGTATTTGTACTTTTATATAGTCTTTGCAAAATTCATAAATTGGCAATGAATGTTTTCTACTCATTCCTTTTTGGAAATCTAAATTTAATGGACTAAACATTTTTGGATGGTACAAATTTTTTCTCACTGTATCTGGAAAGATAAATTCTATATTAAAATCTTTATCTGTTTCTACTTCTGCTAATACTGCAACTGCTCTTCTACTCATAAATTTTTCATTTTCCAATATATTTATTGTTATTCCTATTTCTACTAATGATTCCAAATTCTTTAGTAGTTCATTATTGTTTATTCTTTTGTCTGTCATTAGACTTTTTACTTCTTTGTATGTCGATTTGAATATTTTCCTGTCAAAATCTTCATCCATTTGTTGTTTTGCTATATACAGCAACGCATTAAATGCTTTTTTCTGATTTAGACCCATCTTTGATGAACTTTGAATTAAAATCCTGCTTTTTTTCAAAATAGCCATTTTTTCACCTCTTTTCTTAACGACCTTTTTTAAATTAGTCGTTTTATCATATTTATACATTGTGTAATAAAATTATACACCGTTTTTTTCGAAATTGCAAGTACTTTTTTTGGCGACTATACATCTACATTCACTTTACCAAATTTCTTGCAGAAAGAGTCGTCTTTTTCCTGCAGAAAGTGTCGTTAGTTGTGCAGAAGAAGTCGCTTTTTGCTGCAGAAAAGGTCGTCTTTTAACGCAGAATCTGTCGTCTTTTGTGCAGAAAGTGTCGTTAGTTAGGAGATATATCCCTTTATTTACAAGGCTTTCAGCTACCTTAAACTTTATTAAACATATATTAAACAAAACCTACAACAGGTGAAATTTAAATTTTTTTATTTTTTTTAATATTTTTTTATTTTTGTTGTTTTTTTTGAAAAATTTATAAATGAAAGGAAAAACCAGAAGAGGAAATTAATCCTCCTCTGGCTCATAATCTGGACAATCTTCTGGTGAAATGAAATATTTACAATTATCTTGAATAAGTATGCAACCTAATGCTCCATCATCGCATATATCAAAATACTTACAAGGTCTAATCTCTTCCATCTTTTCCACCTCCTTTTTTCTTTACAAGCCTCACGAGTAAAGGAAGGAAGTCAAAAGCAGAGTTTGAAATTTTTTTAAGCATTAAAAAAATTTCAAAAAGCTTTTTACTTCCTAACGGCTCGTGATACAATCGAAAGAAAAGGAGTGGAAAACACAAAAAAAGAAAAATCCCAGCTTTTTATCCTGCTGGGATTTTTTCATTATTCAATTTGCTTTGAACATTCCAAAATACCCATTTGCGAAACTCATTTTTTTAAAAAATTAGTGTCGCTGTGCTCATATTTTTTGACAAATATAATTATAAATGGTATTATATAATTATAGAATTCAATAATTATATAACGAGGTGATAAAAATGAATAGAAAAAGTATAGTTATGGACAAAGAATTATGGGAGCATTTAAAAATTTTTAAAGAATTACATAAAAAAAGTATAAGTTTTATTATCAGAGAGGCTGTAAAAAAATATTTAGAAGAAAAAACAAAAAATGATTTAGCTTATAAAATGCGAGTATTAACTCCTTATGTAGATGATAAAGAACAAGAAGAAATAAAAAATATATTATCAAATTTAACTAAAGAAGATTTAGAAACAGGTGAAATAATTGAAATATAAATTAAAATTATCTAAAAAAGCAGTCAAATTTTTAAATAAACATTCAAATGAAAAGGAAAAAATTATAAATATTTTTAAAGAAATAATGCCTAATTACGAAAAAGCTTTAAAAAAATATGATATAAAACAATTAAAAGGAACTCTTGAGGAAACATACAGATTAAGAATTGGAAAATATAGAGTTATTTATAAAATATATAATGATATTTTAGTTGTATATGTTTTAGCTATAGGAAGTAGAGGAGATATTTATAAAAATTTAAAATAAAACCATTTTTTTACTTTATAAAAGAAAAATCCCAGCTTTTTATCCTGCTGGGATTTTTTTCATTATTCAATTTGCTTTTAATTTCTTTTAAAATGTACTTTAAATTCATTCTAAGGCTTCTTTTTTGTTTTTTAGTATTTAGGAACTGCCTTTGCTTTTAAAAACTCATATACGGAAAATTCATTGCCTTAACTTCTCCACTTACCATTAAATTAATTTTGCGTAATTGAGGATAGGGGAGAGTTTGAGAGGGTAAGGAACTAAGTTCCTTTTCTCCCTCTCAAGATATCCTTGCCCAAGTGCTATATATCCACGCTCCCTCCCCACATCAAACGTTTAGTGGGGAGGAATCAAAGGTGGGGTACTCCTCAAAAGCAGGAGCGAGCACATAATACCACATTATCGGATGCTCTAAGGAGAGCGCAGTCTCGACGGCTGCGTCGGATAATGTTTATTATGTCGCGAGCGGATAGGTGGGGCAAAAGGTAGTAGCTTTTTATTGGTCGGAACATTTTTAATCATTCATAATATTTTGCTGTTTCCAGTATTTCAGCAAAAATATTCCAAGGAACATTTTTAGGAATTTCTAATTTATTATTTATATAATAATTATCCATTGCTTCAATTGCCGCTTGAAATGCTTCTAAATAATTTTCAAGTGTGTCATTCTCCCACTCCTCTTTATTTTCTTTAAAATCCATTCTTAATTGTCTGACAAATTCAATAAAATCTTTTTTATTTCTTATCTTTTCTACTTCTATTTCTATCATAAATTATTCACCCCTAACTTTAATATCTAAGCCATCATTTATTGGTTTAAATTTTCTTTTTATTTCTCTTTCTATTTTTAAATCATTTGTATTAACACGCTTAACATTTATATCAAGTCCAGCATCTTTAAAAGCTTTAAGCCTTCTATTATCTAACGAATATATTTTACCATCTTTCTCAAAAACTCTTATAGCTGGAATATCATCTGGATTTATAGAACCATTTTTTAATCCTGCAATTAAATCCTCAATTTTCCCACCATTCTTAAAAGTATTTTTAATACTATTTTGACTAAATCGAATTAAACTCGGATCTAATTTTTTAATTATATTTCCAACCTTTTTCAAAGTAGAACCAGCTAACGGAAGAGCTAATCCAGCTACTCCAAAAGCTCGATCAGTAGGTTCTCCCCACATGTCTTTACCAGTAGATGCCGTCTTACTATCATTATACGATTCTACCCATGGAAGATTTTCAACTAACATTTTAAATCCAGCAGTTACAGTATTTAAATAATGCTGCCCCATCATTGCAATTCCTTCTCCAAAATGCCCAGACGGATCAACATACCTCAAAGGATTCCCTAAACAATAACGATACTAAATTTCTATTTTTCTCTAGCCCTTTATTTCCAACATCATTTTAACATATATATTTGTATTTGTAAACTTACAAAAACATTACTATTCTATTACTAATAGCATTGTAATGTTTTTGTAATATTACTTTTCATACACTAAATGGATTTCATATACAAAAAAGCTAATAACACGAGCTTATTGCCCGATATTATTAGCTTTTTCTGTCTTTTCTCCTAATAAATACTTTATTTCTCTTTCAAACCCATATTTTTGAAAAAATTCTATTAATGCTACCTCAAATATATTCTTTTGAGTTATATTAAATGCTCTACTATATTCTCTTGCCATTTCATTTAAACTGCTTATTATTTGTACTGATTTTATTGTATTTATTCCTGGTATCCTATATTTTTTTATCACTTTACCCGAATTTAAATTTAATGCTTCTTCCAGGTTCCCATAATTTTTTGACAGTAGCTCTAGTAATTCTATATATTTATCTAAATTTTTCAATTCCTCTAAATTCCTATTTAAATATTCTTCTTTTTTTACAAAATTACTTTCCTTCGATGACCATAAATAACCTTTCATTTTCATAAAATTTGACATATCTTTATAATTATCAAAATCAAGTTTTTTTGCAACCTCTTTTGGATCTGCGTTTTCATCTTGAAAATACATTAAAACCCGTTTTACTCTAAAACTATCATCTACTTTTATCTTTGGGGCTTCTCTTTTTTTCCCTTTTACATATCTTTTCCCTTCTTTTTCCCAATAATAACCTTTACTTCTTACAAAATTTTTAAATGAATTATAATTTTTATATCCCATTTTTTCTGATAATTCTTCACGTTCTATCCCTTTTTTTAACTGTTCAAATATATATCTTAATTTTTCTTCAGAGTTCAATCTCACACCTCCTAAAGTTCATTTACTGCTTTTCTCATATCTTCATTACTTGCGTTTAAATAAATCATTGTTGTATTTATGTTTGAATGCCCTAATAGTTTCTGAATTATTTTTATATTTACATTTTTACTAACTAGCGAACTAGCAAATGAATGTCTGAAAGTATGACTTGTTATTTTTCTACCAAAAAATCCAGCTTTTTTTACTGCTTTTCTTAATGTTATCGCTACATAATAATTTGATAGTTTCCCTGTATATTTTGTACTAAAAAACCTTGTTGTTTCAACTTCTGGTATGTTATTTTCTTTATATTCCAATAGTATTTTTTTTAACTTTTTTGACATTGGAATATATCTACTTCCTCCACCTTTTCCATTTCTAATATATATTAATTCTTTCTTAAAATTTATATCTCGTTTTTCTAAAAATAAGCATTCATTTAATCTTAATCCAGTATAATACAACGTTTTGAAATATGTTTTCAACAAAGGTTTTTCAATACATCCAATCAATTTTTCAACTTCTTCCTGTGTTAAATATTCTCTCTGTTTATTTATTCTTTTTATTTTCGGAACTGCTTTTGATAGATCTTCTTTTATCAATTCATTAGAATAAAGGTATTTAAAAAAACTATTTAATCTAATTTGATAAGTTGATAATGTTGAACTTTCTAATTTTTTCTCTACTAATTTTTTAAAAAAACTTTCCATATCAGATTTTTTTATATCTTCTACATAAATTTTTGAATTTTTTTCCTCTTCAAGGTAATTTTTAAAATATCTCAATATTACACAATTCCCTTTAATTGTTGCTTTGCTTCTCATTCCTGCTGTAAGTACATATTTCCATTTCTCTATTGCTTCCACAAATAACATAATTTCCTCTCTTCCAATAAAGACAAAAAAAACAAAAAAAGCCAATAATCTGCCAAAATTTTTCATTTTGGCAGTAGCTTTTTACATCATTTTATGGTATAATTTTTTGACTATTTAGGTGTCGAGCCTACTGTTTCATAGTCTTGGTCTTAATCAGTTTCAGCTGGTTTAAGACCTTTTTTATTATATCCATTTTGATGTTCGCCTCTCAATATCTCTATTATTTTTTCTTCTTTCATACTTGCAAATATTGTTGGTCTATTCTTTAAAAATTTTATTCCTTTCAGTTGTTCCAGCTCTTCTAATGCTGTTTTTTCTATGTCAAGCCTCTCTTTTTCAGGCATATTATTGTAAAATTTTAAAGTTTCTTCTCTTAATTTTGCTTTTAATTCTGCTGCTGCTTTTTGTTTGTCTAATTCCAATTTCTCTTTTTCTAATCTTTCTTTTTCCGCTGCTGCTTTTACTCTCATTGGTTCTGCATAATCTTCTTTTATTGCTTTTCTTAAATAATTGTAATATTCTTTATATTTATGACTATTTGTATAATTTAAATTTGATTCTACATGCTCCAATCCATATTCTTTTATTAATTTTTTTAATTCTTTTTCTTGTTTTAATGTTAATTTTTCTTTAGCTGGCATTTTCTTTATTAATTCTTCAAATTCCAATGTCTTTTGAATTTTAATTTTCCCTTTTGGATCTTCTTCAAATATTTCTACTTCATTTCCTGGGAATATTCCATTTCCCTCACTTACTGAAAATCCTTCTTTTGCTTCACCCCAGAATTTTATATGCCCCATTTTTTTACCATTTCTTATTAATTCATATTTCGTTATATTTATATCTGTTGTTTCATTTATCTCTTTTATTGCTGGTTCTATCACTTTTCTTCTTAAATCGTGTATTTTATTATATGCTCCTGTTATTCCCAACATAAATTTAAACGTTTCCAATTCCATCTTGGGTATTTGTACTTTTATATAGTCTTTGCAAAATTCATAAATTGGCAATGAATGTTTTCTACTCATTCCTTTTTGGAAATCTAAATTTAATGGACTAAACATTTTTGGATGGTACAAATTTTTTCTCACTGTATCTGGAAAGATAAATTCTATATTAAAATCTTTATCTGTTTCTACTTCTGCTAATACTGCAACTGCTCTTCTACTCATAAATTTTTCATTTTCCAATATATTTATTGTTATTCCTATTTCTACTAATGATTCCAAATTCTTTAGTAGTTCATTATTGTTTATTCTTTTGTCTGTCATTAGACTTTTTACTTCTTTGTATGTCGATTTGAATATTTTCCTGTCAAAATCTTCATCCATTTGTTGTTTTGCTATATACAGCAACGCATTAAATGCTTTTTTCTGATTTAGACCCATCTTTGATGAACTTTGAATTAAAATCCTGCTTTTTTTCAAAATAGCCATTTTTTCACCTCTTTTCTTAACGACCTTTTTTAAATTAGTCGTTTTATCATATTTATACATTGTGTAATAAAATTATACACCGTTTTTTTCGAAATTGCAAGTACTTTTTTTGGCGACTATACATCTACATTCACTTTTCCAAATTTCTTGCAGAAAGAGTCGTCTTTTACCTGCAGAAACTGTCGTTAGTTGTGCAGAAGAAGTCGCTTTTTGCTGCAGAAAAGGTCGTCTTTTAACGCAGAATCTGTCGTCTTTTGTGCAGAAAGTGTCGTTAGTTAGGAGATATATCCCTTTATTTACAGGGCTTCCAGCTACCTTAAACCTTATTAAACATATATTAAACAAAACCTACAACAGGTGAAATTTAAATTTTTTTTATTTTTTTTAATATTTTTTTATTTCTGTTGTATTTTTTTGAAAAATTTATAAATGAAAAGAAAAACCAGAAGAGGAAATTAATCCTCCTCTGGCTCATAATCTGGACAATCTTCTGGTGAACAGAAATATTTACAATTATCTTGAATAAGTATGCAACCTAATGCTCCATCATCGCATATATCAAAATACTTACAAGGTCTAATCTCTTCCATCTTTTCCACCTCCTTTTTTCTTTACAAGCCTCACGAGTAAAGGAAGGAAGTCAAAAGCAGAGTTTGAAATTTTTTTAAGCATTAAAAAAATTTCAAAAAGCTTTTTACTTCCTAACGGCTCGTGATACAATCGAAAGAAAAGGAGTGGAAAACACAAAAAAAGAAAAATCCCAGCTTTTTATCCTGCTGGGATTTTTTCATTATTCAATTTGCTTTGAACATTCCAAAATACCCATTTGCGAAACTCATTTTTTTAAAAAATTAGTGTCGCTGTGCTCATATTTTTTGACAAATATAATTATAAATGGTATTATATAATTATAGAATTCAATAATTATATAACGAGGTGATAAAAATGAATAGAAAAAGTATAGTTATGGACAAAGAATTATGGGAGCATTTAAAAATTTTTAAAGAATTACATAAAAAAAGTATAAGTTTTATTATCAGAGAGGCTGTAAAAAAATATTTAGAAGAAAAAACAAAAAATGATTTAGCTTATAAAATGCGAGTATTAACTCCTTATGTAGATGATAAAGAACAAGAAGAAATAAAAAATATATTATCAAATTTAACTAAAGAAGATTTAGAAACAGGTGAAATAATTGAAATATAAATTAAAATTATCTAAAAAAGCAGTCAAATTTTTAAATAAACATTCAAATGAAAAGAAAAAAATTATAAATATTTTTAAAGAAATAATGCCTAATTACGAAAAAGCTTTAAAAAAATATGATATAAAACAATTAAAAGGAACTCTTGAGGAAACATACAGATTAAGAATTGGAAAATATAGAGTTATTTATAAAATATATAATGATATTTTAGTTGTATATGTTTTAGCTATAGGAAGTAGAGGAGATATTTATAAAAATTTAAAATAAAACCATTTTTTTACTTTATAAAAGAAAAATCCCAGCTTTTTATCCTGCTGGGATTTTTTTCATTATTCAATTTGCTTTTAATTTCTTTTAAAATGTACTTTAAATTCATTCTAAGGCTTCTTTTTTGTTTTTTAGTATTTAGGAACTGCCTTTGCTTTTAAAACCTCATATACGGAAAATTCATTTCCTTAACTTCTCCACTTACCATTAAATTAATTTTGCGTAATTGAGGATAGGGGAGAGTTTGAGAGGGTAAGGAACTAAGTTCCTTTTCTCCCTCTCAAGATATCCTTGCCCAAGTACCATATATCCACGCTCCCTCCCCACATCAAACGTTTAGTGGGGAGGAATCAAAGGTGGGGCACTCCTCAAAAGCAGGAGCGAGCACATAATACCACATTATCGGATGCTCTAAGGAGAGCGCAGTCTCGACGGCTGCGTCGGATAATGTTTATTATGTAGCGAGCGGATAGGTGAGGCTTGGGAATATTATTTGGGCTATTTTAAATTATACTTTCCTCTATACAAGTTTTTACTACTTTTCTAATAGTACCTTCTCCAAAATCTCCACCAATAGAATATGTGATTTTTAAAATTTTTTTTGTTTTTTCTAATAATTTATTATCATCTATATCGATTTTTAATTCTTCTTTTAATATTGCTTTAGTTAGATTTATGTCATTCTTATTATACATTATTTCACCTCTTTTAGTTTTATTTCAATATTTCTATATCATCTAAATGAATTGACATATTTGTAATTGCTTGAGTTGCTCCGCCTTCCCCAAACTTTGGAAAATCTTTTGTAAGTGGTTCTAAATAATTAGTTGTATTCCATTTCCCATACGGAATTCTTATATCATCTAATAATTGTAAAGTATCAAACGAAGCCCTAATAGAAGCATCATGAGGTACTTGTAATTTTCCAGGAGAAGGAATATCATATTTTTCAAAACTAAAATATGTCCCGTTTGTATTAGAAGGTATTTTCATACTATTTTGCATTTCCTCTAAATATGTCGCATCTTTAGATACATACCTATATCCAGTAGAAGGAATAACATCTCCATTTGATTTTACATAAAAATCAGCTTTTGGCTTTGTTATATTTTTCAACTCAGCATTATAGGATTTAGCTCTATCAAAAGCTCCTGCATTTTCCATTCCCATTCCTAATGCAAATGCAGAAAACTCTCCAAAATTATAAGCTCCTGAATTAAAATTAACACTACTATTTGTTCCCATTAATTCTCTAATATGATATGTCAATCCAAAGGAAAGCGTATCTCCCATTCCTGCACTAAAATCTGCAAATGTATAAATTATATCTGCAGCATCATGCCCCGACGGATCGACATACCTAATAGGATTCCCTTTTGAGTAGCCATATAAGTTCAAACTAAGCGGCTCCTTAATATCGCCCTTGTACGTATCACGACTTATAAATCGTCTTATCTCCGGGCTATAATATCTTGCTCTTAGATACTGCAATCCACTCTCTTCATCTGTATATTCTCCTGAATATCTAAATGGATTTTTTATGTCTTCTTCTATTTTAAGCTCTTTCCCATACTTATCATATTCATAATTATTTTTTATTGTTCCTGACGAATCAAATAGTTTTAGTGTATCTCCATGACTATTTTTCAAATAACCATAGTTTTTCCCATTTATTTCTCTTCCTATTATTCCTCTTAATCCAAATAAATTTCTTTTTATTTCTCCATTTGATATGTCATTTATAATTTTATTATTTGAATAATAAAATTTTGTTTCTAATCCATTTACTGCTTTTGACTTCCTTTGATTTGTTGGATAATATTTATATATTCCCGTTATCCCTCTTTTTATATCATTATATTTTGTAAGCCTATTTTCTATATTATATTTATAAGCTTCTGTTTTTTCTCCATTTATTGACTTATTTAGCAGATTTCCATTATCATCATATTCAAATGAATTTTTTTCTTTTTTACATTCCCATATATTATTATTTGATTTTACTCCTTTCCATTTTGTTATATTTATCAACTCATCATCTTCGTTATAATTATACCACAAACCGCCTGTTTCATTCCAGTTATTATTAACTTTTACTTTATATTTTTCCATACTTATATTTCCCGAAGTTGTATATGTATAGCCCCTATCAATACTATCATTCCCATTATTAATTTTTAAGTTTCTAATAAGTCTATTCACTCCATCATACATATATATGTTTTTTTGATTAGATATATTATTGATTTCAGTTGTTAAATTTCCTACTTTATCATAATCATAAGTATAATCTAAACTCTTCTTTTCATTTAAAGTCCCTTGTAAAGTCATTAAATTTCCAATATCATATGTATATTCTTCAGAATATATAGTTTTTTTATCTTTTTTTTCTTCTAACTTTTCTAATTTATTATTCATGTAATATTGATATTCTATTTTTTCATCCGTTTCATTATTATCATATATTTTCCATAATCTATTTCTAGTATCATATATATATTTATAATATTTATTGGTTATATCAGTAACTTTTTTTATGTTTCCATTTTTATTGTACTCATACTTTACGCTTTTTCCATCTGGATATACTAACTCTTTTAAGCTACCATCATTATAATATTTATAATTTAATGATTCTTTCTCTAATGAGTTAATAACCTCTTTTATTGAACCATCATCATAATATTTATATTCTTTTATTTTATTATCTTCTTCTATTTTATTTTTATAAACATATTGCAATCTATTATAACTATCATATGTATAATAGAATTCTTGTAATTTCTTGTCTTTTTTATAGATTATATTCCCCAAATAATCGTACTTATAAATATTTGTTTTACCTTTTATTTCTATATTATATAAATCACCTTCATCTATTTTCCCTTGTTCTGCTTTATTTATACCTTTCAAAACTTCTGAATTTAGTTTTCCTATTTCTTTTATTAATTCTCCTCTTTTATTATATTGCTTTACTATACTCCCCCTTGGAGTTAATATTTTAATTATATTTCCAAGTAAATCATAATAGTATTTTATATATATTTTTTCTGTTGGAATTTCTACTTTTATTAATCTTTCTAACGAATCATAATAATATATAGTTTTAACATCTCTAGCATTTATTATCGTTTTTATTTTTCTAAATCCAGTTATCCAATCTATTTTTTCTTTATTTGATATATGTTCATTTGAAGATAATTTTTTTATTATATCTTCTGCATTATTTACTTTTGTTAATAATTCTTTAAATGATATTTTCTTCCCACTAAATGTACATTGAAATTGCAAATTATCATTAGGGGGTCTTTTTTTCATACTCATAACCTTCCGGTTCTTTGTGTCCACTAGCTTAGCTAGTGGTTTTCTTTTTTTATTAATAAAAAAACTGGAGATTAAATTCCAGTTTTCTTATCCTCATAAATTAAATTCTTTCTCCTCATAATCTATGATTAACTACTCTAAATAGTTTGCAGTATTCCATAATAAATTATATCAACTCATTATATTTCCGAGCTAATTTTAATAAGGCACTCCCTAATTCAGAGTATATATCCCAAGAATCCACTATGTTTCTTGTATATGATGGCAAAAATAACTTTGGTGACATCTTTGTTTTCATCTTTTCAAGCTCTGCTAGTATTCTTTCCAATTCATTTTGAGAAGGAATTAACTCTGAACTATTATCTTCTCTTTTTATTTTTAATATTTCTTTATTTATCCTAATTTCTAATTCATCAATCATATTAATAACTTTCATTTTCTTTTTTTCTACGGCATTATTAAATTTTGTCTTTGTACCCACCATTGCATTTCACCTCCTGTATATTGCAACCCATAATTTAATTGAGATGCTGCTTTGCCTGTTATTATTTGAGTTCCTGCTTGCACTTGCCATTGTTGTAATCCTGTCATAAGATTCCAATTTGGAGGAAGAGCTAAACCATATCTATTTGTTAAATTTGTAAAAGTAGGAAATAAATATGATCCTGATTTATAAGCTTTTTCCCCAAAATCATGAAACCTCAATCCATAAGTAGCTGTATCTGCAGTTTTCATATTAATTGTTCCTTCTTTAAAAGATTGCAATATATTAATTCTTTGTTCTCTGCCAACTCCAATATTTTGTAGATATTTTGAAGCTTGTTTTACCCCTGCGTAGGAATCCTTAGTTATTAATTCACCACTTTCTGCTGCTACTGTAGGTAATAAAAACATTTGAGCAGCATATCCCCCAAGTAAAGTTAATGCCGTTTTATCATAAGTATCTCTTGTCCACATCGAAGATAAAAACAACGGCATTAAATACAAGCTATTATCTGTATCAATATATTTATTTGCCCAATATTCACTAGCATATTCTCCTGCTTTTGTCCCCAAAAATCCATATTCTGCACTATTTCCGGTCGGATCCACATAACTAATCGGATTCCCTTTTGAGTAGCCATATAAGTTCAAACTAAGCGGCTCCTTAATATCTCCATTATATGTATCACGACTTATAAATCGTCTTATCTCCGGGCTATAATATCTAGCTCTTAGATACTGCAATCCACTCTCTTCATCTGTATATTCTCCTGAATATCTAAATGGATTTGTTATGTCTTCTTCTATTTTAAGCTCTTTCCCATACTTATCATATTCATAATTATTTTTTATTGTTCCTGACGAATCAAATAGTTTTAGTGTATCTCCATGACTATTTTTCAAATAACTATAGTTTTTCCCATTTATTTCTCTTCCTATTATTCCTCTTAATCCAAATAAATTTCTTTTTATTTCTCCATTTGATATGTCATTTATAATTTTATTATTTGAATAATAAAATTTTGTTTCTAATCCATTTACTGCTTTTGACTTCCTTTGATTTGTTGGATAATATTTATATATTCCCGTTATTCCTCTTTTTATATCATTATATTTTGTAAGCCTATTTTCTATATTATATTCATAAGCTTCTGTTTTTTCTCCATTTATTGACTTATTTCGCAGATTTCCATTATCGTCATATTCAAATGAATTTTTTTCTTTTTTACATTCCCATATATTATTATTTGATTTTACTCCTTTCCATTTTGTTATATTTATCAACTCATCATCTTCGTTATAATTATACCACAAACCGCCTGTTTCATTCCAGTTATTATTAACTTTTACTTTATATTTTTCCATACTTATATTTCCCGAAGTTGTATATGTATAGCCCCTATCAATACTATCATTCCCATTATTAATTTTTAAGTTTCTAATAAGTCTATTCACTCCATCATACATATATATGTTTTTTTGATTAGATATATTATTGATTTCAGTTGTTAAATTTCCTACTTTATCATAATCATAAGTATAATCTAAACTCTTCTTTTCATTTAAAGTCCCTTGTAAAGTCATTAAATTTCCAATATCATATGTATATTCTTCAGAATATATAGTTTTTTTATCTTTTTTTTCTTCTAACTTTTCTAATTTATTATTCATGTAATATTGATATTCTATTTTTTCATCCGTTTCATTATTATCATATATTTTCCATAATCTATTTCTAGTATCATATATATATTTATAATATTTATTGGTTATATCAGTAACTTTTTTTATGTTTCCATTTTTATTGTACTCATACTTTACGCTTTTTCCATCTGGATATACTAACTCTTTTAAGCTACCATCATTATAATATTTATAATTTAATGATTCTTTCTCTAATGAGTTAATAACCTCTTTTATTGAACCATCATCATAATATTTATATTCTTTTATTTTATTATCTTCTTCTATTTTATTTTTATAAACATATTGCAATCTATTATAACTATCATATGTATAATAGAATTCTTGTAATTTCTTGTCTTTTTTATAGATTATATTCCCCAAATAATCGTACTTATAAATATTTGTTTTACCTTTTATTTCTATATTATATAAATCACCTTCATCTATTTTCCCTTGTTCTGCTTTATTTATACCTTTCAAAACTTCTGAATTTAGTTTTCCTATTTCTTTTATTAATTCTCCTCTTTTATTATATTGCTTTACTATACTCCCCTTTGGAGTTAATATTTTGATTATATTTCCAAGTAAATCATAATAGTATTTTATATATATTTTTTCTGTTGGAATTTCTACTTTTATTAATCTTTCTAACGAATCATAATAATATATAGTTTTAACATCTCTAGCATTTATTATCGTTTTTATTTTTCTAAATCCAGCTATCCAATCTATTTTTTCTTTATTTGATATATGTTCATTTGAAGATAATTTTTTTATTATATCTTCTGCATTATTTACTTTTGTTAATAATTCTTCAAATGATATTTTCTTCCCACTAAATGTACATTGAAATTGCAAATTATCATTATTATCGTAAACATTCCAATTATGATTTCCTTCTTCATCTATATTCACTTTTACCCTGTTAAACTTATATTGGCTATCCAAATATTTTATTCTTTTTTCTGGAATAATTCCATTATTTGTTTTGGGATATATTATTTTTGTATTCCTATTTAGTTCGTCGTATTTATAGATAATTTTGTTATCTTCTGCATCTGACTCTGAATTTAATCTTCCTATTTCATCATATTCATATCCTTTTATTTTATTCCATTCGTTATTCTTATATTCCAAAATTTCTTTTATATTATCATATATATCATATTTTAACTTTACTTTATATATTCCATCATTAGCATATTCTGCTTTCTTTTCCATTATTATTTCTCTTTGTGTATCATCATATTTTATCTCTTTGTCAAAAATCTTATCACCTGAATTATAAATATATCTTAATCTATCTAATTCATCATATTGTTTATATATCTTACTATTATCTCCAGAATTATTTGATAATTGTTCTAATAGAATTAAATTTCCTGTTTCTTTTCTATAGTTAGAAACACTCTTTATTATATTCTCTTTGCCTGTATAATCTTTTTCATAGATATTTTTTGTTATACTATACCCATTATATGTTTGATTCCAAGGAGTTACTATATTTACATTATCATTATATTCATATCTTTCTTTATAATTACTTTCTTTTCCAGCAACATATCTATCAAAATCCCATTTGCTAATCTCTTTTAATCTTCCATCGTCATAATAATTATATTTTTCATAAATATTATTCGGATTATTATCTGCATCAAAATTATGTATGATTTTTAGTCCTATGTTCTTTTTGTTTTCTGTAAGCTCAAAGTCCATCTGTTTATTAATTACTAAATCTTTACTATCATCTGCTTTTTCTATATCATATGATCCACTATAGCCTACTTTTATAGATTTAGGCAGTTCCCAGAAATGATTCCCTTCTGATGTACTGTAATATTCAAATTTATCAACTCTATCATAATAATCCAATTCATCCATATGAACAGATTTTTTTTTATTTCCATTATCATAATATCTATAATATTGGATTTCTGAATTGTTTTGTTTGCCTAAATAAAAATTTGATTTTGTTACTTTTGTTGGATATACATCTTTGAAATAATCTTCATACCATATACACTGTATTTTTTCAATATCACTTCCTTGTCCATTTTTATCTTTATCTATCCATTTTATTTCATTTGTTTTTAGTCTTTTCCAATTATATAAATATGTAGTTTTTAAATTCGTTTTTGAATTTGTTTCTGTTGTTGTAAACCAATATTTTTCTTTATCATAATTATCATAGTTATAATTCTCCTCTTTCATTCCAGCCAATAAATATCCGCCATTTTTAAATTGAGAATCATAATTGTAAATTAATTTAAATTCAAATTCATTTTTTTTGAATTTGTCATCACTCTTATATATTATTTTATTTTTTAATCTATAATATATTTTTCGAGCATGAAGCTCAAAATGATCTTCAACATAAAAGAATGGTGGTGGACATAATGAATAAATAACATCATGTCGTCTCCCATATTTTTCTTCAAACTGCTCATATTCTAATTTTATTATTTTACCACTATTTTCTGTTATTTTATTTAAATATGAAAAAGAAATCTCTTTTTTATCATCTGGTACATTTGTTTCATTTCCTTTTAGTAATCCTAACAATTTTTGGTATTGTTCTCTCTTAATCTCATCTTTTATTGAATACTTAAGGTAATCAAAACTTGTTTTTCTATTTTTTTGATCTACTCTTGTTAAAATTTCCCCCTTTCTTTTAATATATTCTATATTTTTATTTGTTGGCAATTCAATAGTTACTTTATTGTTTTTATTGGTAATTATAATTTTATTTTTATAAGTATCTTCTATTATTATTTTATTAGTTTTGTAAATAAAAATAATTTTATCCTTAAACCTATTCTCTATAAAATTTAATTTCCCTGTATTATCAAAAACATAAGTTATTCCTGTTATCATATTCATTAAATAATATTTATTTCCTTCTTTTTTTAATTTTATATTATTTAATTTATGATCTTTTAATTTATTATTATCAATTTCAATTCTACTACCATTAGATAACATTAATATATCTTTTTTATTTTTATTATTTCCAAATTTTGAATATCCTAATATAATTTCTGGAAAACATATTCTCCAACCAGAACCTATCTTAAATTTTCCTTCTATATCATAAAAACTTGTACTATATATTGTTTCAATTTTTAAATTCAAATTATTTTTTCCAGGTAAATTTAAATCAGTTATTTTATAGTTAAAGTCTCCTGTAACTAAATTAATATCTGCTTTATTTTTGTACTTAGTTAGCGTGTTAGCGACAGAATTTAAAAAATTATCATCATTACTTACATTTTCTGCACTTCCTCTTGTAATTATTTCTTTTTTTATATTTCCATTTTCAATTATGTATTTTCCACTTTCTGTTATCTCATAATTTTTATCATAATCTCCTTTATTGTTTGTAAATTTTAAAATTAAAGGTTCTTCAAATTTTATTTCTATTTTATTATATATTTTTCCATATAATATACTTTTTTCTAATTTTATTGGTGGAACTTTATCACTATCTACTTTCATATATACGTTTTCCCAATCACTTAAATAATAAATTGTTGCTTTTTTACTTAATTCTACTGTGGGACTACTTTCTAACGCCACATTTTTTGACATTTCAATTCTTTTGACTATGTTTTCTTTTTTTATTTCCGAACTTTTTACAAGATATTTCCCTACCTCATTCCCCATATCCAACAACAAATTCTTTTCTTTTAAATTATCTATAATGTTATCATTATCTATATCATATTTATATCTATTCTCAAAAATATAATTATTATCTTGACCTATTCCTAAATAATTTAAACTTCCATTATACTCATTGTTATATGGATATTTTATTATTGGTTTTTGTTTACTAAGCAACCCTATTATATCCAATTTATAAGTTTTTTGTAATTTGCCATTAATATAAACTTCAAATTCTAATGGATTTTTTCCATTAATTTCCTTAATATTTCCATTGTTTTCTGTTATTTCTCTATAAGTAACTCCTAAAATTTTCACTATATACATCTCATTTTTTGCCTTATATGCCTTAAATTCTTTTTCATAACTTGGTCCTGTACTATTTATAAATTTTATGCTTATATCTTTTTTTGCATCTGTCAAAAATCCTAATTCCAAATTATATCCTATTTTTTTATGTATATAATTTTTATCTTCACCTGGTTCTACCTTATAATCAATAACTTCTTTCCAGCCATCCACTTTTTCTAATTTAACATTATCATTTACAGAAAATTCTTCTGCATATGTTTTTTGTGTGAATGTTAATAAATTAAATATTTCAGAAAAAATCTTTGATATATTTTTAATATTAATTGTCTTTATATAATACTCTCCAGGCATTAATAAAATATTTCTACTTCTATAGTTCCCATTGACTTCATCTTTTTTTATTGAAATTTCTTTTAATAAATTATAATCTTTATCTAATAATTGAGCTTTATTAAATATTTCTTTTCCTAAGTTAATATAATATAGATCTTTATTTAATATTTTCACTTTAAATATATTATCTGATATTTTTTCTAATAATATTGTATTTTTAAATTTATTTATCTCTTCTAATTGAATTGATTTTTTTACTTTACTTTTTATAGAATAAAAATTTTCATATTTATTTTTACTTATATCAATCTTTTCTATATTAAAATTTTTATCAAGTTTATATACTCCTGGTAAGTCTATATAATAGTTAGAGCTTTTATTATTTTCTATATTATTTGTATTTTCAAAATAAAAATTTATACTTGTAGTATATGGGAAAATAGTATACTTATATCCTTGTTTTAATTTACTATCTACTATTTTTTTCTTTTCCCAGCCTCTATTATCACTATTATAATTTATTACATTATATTTCTCTGTTTGAAAATATAGAGCTATAAATTTTTCTTTACTTGAAACTACCTTTGTTACAAATTCAAGATTTTTATTTTCAAGTTTATAAACTCCTGCACTATTTATTTTATAACTTGCAGTTTCATAACCTATTTTAAATTCCATATAGTTTGCTGGAATTGTTATCTCTTTATATCCTTCATATATTAAACTCGAATGCATTAAAATCAATTTTTCTATCCATTTTTTCCCATCTAAACTATATTTTATATATACATTATTTTTATTACTTTTATAATGTATTTGTATTAATGAACTTGTCATTTGAGAAACAATCCCATTTTCTATTATATATTCTCCTGAATTATTTATATAATATTCTTCGTTCTTACCTACTCCATCAGTTATTTTAAATTGAGATTTATTTCCTTTTACAATTGTATAATCATACCCACCATATAAATAACTCTTTATCATCTCTTTCTTAGGCAGCCATCCATTTGTTCCTCTTTCTTGAATAAATAATTGTTTCTGATTCGCTTTATAATGTATCTTTATACAGTTATCTGTTTTTCCAAAAGATATTAAACTTAAAACTAAAATCCCTAATACTATTATTATTTTTTTCATTTTAACATTTCCCTCCTATTTTCTTACTATTATTTTATACCATCTATTTTCACTTACATCATTATCTATATAATAATTATCAGTTGTACTTCCTAATATTTTATAATCTATTCCATTTGTACTCATATATATATAATATCCAGTACTTTCATCTATATTTTCCCATTCTAATTTTATATTTGATTTTTCAAAATTAACATTATCCATTTGACTTATCCTGAAATTTAACTTCTTAGACAATGTCTTTACACTTTTTTCAATATATTCACTACTAATATTTCCATATACTGCTCTAATTCTAACGTTATAGTTTGTATTTAACTTTAGATTATCTATTAGAATATTCTCTTTTTTCACTGTTTTTTTATTTTTATATTCTGTACTATTTGATTCTCTCCATTCTATTTCATACTTTGTACCCTCTGGATATATACTTTTTTTCCATGATAAGTATATTGAATTTCCATCTACTCCATCATCTTTAAAGTTAATTGGCTTTTCAAGTTCAAGATTAAAAGTAACTTCTTTTTCTTTTAATAATTCTTTATTTTTATTATACGCTTGTACTTTTACTTTATATTCTTTGTTGTCTCTAATTTCACTCATATAAAATCCATATCCTGTAACGCCTTTATTTGTAGTTTGCTTTATTATTTTTCCATTATTTTCTATGGTAATTTTATACTCATCTGCTTCATTTAATTTATTCCATTCAATCTCTATCGTTGGATATGTTTTATCTTTTACTACTAACGAATTTAATCCATTCAATGCTGTCGCCTCTATAGTTATTTCATTACTTTTTACTCCATCAATCATCACATATAATTTATGTGTACCTGGATATACTGTCCTATAATATAATTGAGGTAGTTCTATATTTATTGTTTTCCCTGAAGGTAAAATATCATATATCTTAACCCTACTTTTTATCTCTTCATAAGGTATCGTCTTATCTACATATACAGGAACTCCTGGAGCAACTTGTTCTTTTTCCCAACTATATACATCGAAAGATATATATTCTACTTCTAATCCATCTGCTTTTACCTTCCCATCTGCCTTATCAGACAGCTTAATATGATGTATTGGAGCTATTTGATTTCCTGTAATTACTTTTAAATATGCTCCTTTTTCTACTTTAAACTCTCCTTTAATTCTCACTGTTTCTCCTGCTTTTAACAAAACTTCTCCATTTGGTTTGCTTATTTTTCCTGAATTTATGGTAATTGTCTCATCAGCTTTATAATATTTTCTTGTATCGTCCAATAGATTTACTAATAATAACTTTCTTTTTAATAAAGTCAACCTTTCCGATAGAGGTAATGGAGTTAATATTTCAAAATTAACTTGCGAAAATACCGTCCATGACATACTGATAAAAATAATTAACCTAAAATATTTTCCTTTATTCATTTTTATATCTCCTTATTTATATATTTTTTTAATACTCAAATGTATCTAATCTTTTCTCCAACTCTAAAATTATTTTATAATTATTTATTTGGGCATTTCCATAAATTGGATTATTCTTTATATTTAAATATTTTAAAGAATTTAATTCTAACATAACTCTCAAATCAGTTATTAAATTATTATCTGCATATAAATTTTCTAAATTTGTCATATTATGCAAATAACTAATCTCTTTTATTTTATTATAACTACACTTTAAGTTCCTTAAATTCATTAAATTTACTATTGGAAACAAATTATCAATTTTATTGTTACTTATTATTAATTCTTCTAAATTTTTTAAATCATCTAATCCATCTAATTTTATTATTTCGTTAAATTTTAAATCTAATATTTTTAATGCAGTTAATTTATCCAATTTTGATATATCTTTTAATTGATTGCCAGACAAATATAATTTTTCCAATTTTGTTAAATTTTCAATACTAGAAATATCTTCTAACAAATTCCCTTCTAAATTTAATTCTTTCAAATTTACCATATCAGCTAAAGGTAAAATATTTTTTATACTATTTTCACTTAAATCTAATTTTTCTAAATGTTTTAAATTCCCTAAAAAACTTATATCTTCTATGTCATCTCCTATTAAATATAATTCTTTTAAGTTATTTAATTTTTTTATAAATTCAAAATCTTTGTTTTCCAAATATGGCAAATATAATTTTTCTAATTTTTTCAAATTCCCTGCTTTTTCTATATTATTAATTTTATTATGCATAATATCTAACTCTTTTAAATTTTTAATATACTTATCTACATTAAAGTTCTCTATATCATCTTTTTCTAAGTTTAATCTTTCTAAATTCTTAATATTTTTTAAAAATGAAAAATCTGATATTCTACAGTTTTCAATAGTTAAATCGTTCAAATAATCAAGTTTAGGAATTATAAATTTTATTAACGTTTTATTTTCTACACTTTCTATATATAATGTTTTTAAATTTGTAAAATATTTTAATTCCTCTATTAAATCAAACTTGTATATAAGTAAATTTTTAATCTGTTTTAAATCTTCATAATAAATATTTCTATTTTCAGGAATATCTAGTTTTGCCTTAATTACATTTTCAAAATGTTTATTATAAAAAAATATATAAGTTTTAACAGTGGATAATCCTTTATCATCAAATGCTATTATTTTTAATTCTATTGTTTTATCTCCCAAATTATAGCTATGATTTAAATTCAACATCAAAAAATTTTCATCTATTTCTTCATCTATTTCTCCATCATTCTCCCAATCAATTTGAAACTTTTTTATTTTACCATCTATATCTAAAATATTTCCTAATAAATTTATAATATTATTTTCTCTTTTTCCAAGCATATTTAAGACTGGTGGTTTATCAAATTCAACTTCTATACTCTTACTTCTTATCTCTTCTACTTCACATTCTAAAATATATTTTCCGCTTTTATCTGTTGAAAAAAAATTGTTCTCAATTTTTTGCCCATTAACATAATAATTAATGTGATAATTTGTTAATATATCTCCATATTTATTTTTAACTATCCCTGTTAATATTACCTTGTCAACTCCATTAGCTTTTATTAATTTTTTGTTTATAATTAATTCTACTTTATCTATTTTTAGTTTTTCATTTAAAAAACATCCGCTTAGAAATAATATTAAAAATAATATTATTAATTTATTTTTAATATTATTAATCTTCTCCATATTTAACATAATATCCTATATTTTTAGTATAATATTTATTTAACATATCTAAATCTTTTGACTCACTTCCAATCCAAGCAACAAACATCTCACTTTGAATCCAATTATTATTATAATCTTCCAAAGGGATATTTTCCCACCAATTTTCTCCCTTTTTATAAGGAATTACATAATATACCACTAATGAATCTTCAGTAAATACTCCTTTTCTCTCTAATTTTGAAATTGAATCATTTAAATTTTTAGTATATATTATCTTTGTAGTTTCTTCACAATAATTTATATATTGATTTTTTGATTGCTTTCTCACATCTATATTCTCTACAAGAGTATAATATGGAGCAGCCATATATCTTTTAGGCCATTTTTCTTCATTTAACAAAATTACTCCCTTATATACCAAATATCCATCTGGGACTATCTCACTACCATCATTATTTAAATTTGGAAATCCTCTATGTACCCATTTTATACCATCAGATAAACTATTTTTTAAATTTGTTTTAAATACTGTTTTTTTCGTTTTAGATATATTCCTAGTTATTTTTATTTCATATCCCATATTTTCTAAATTTTCTCTATATATTTGTTTTCTTATTTTCTCATCTGCCCAAGGAATAATTTTATTATACTCCGTTGTATACCTACTTGCTGCAATAGCATAACATAATCCTTTTTCAGAATTTTTATAATCCATTATTGGGGGAATATACTCTCCATTTTTAGTAAAATCTGGAAAATAATTTTCATCATAAACAATATCTGGCTTACTATCTATATTCCTTTTTATTTTTTTCTTAGAATCAATATTTCTAGTAAAGATAATTTTTCCATAAATTAAAATTTCTCTCTCACGTTCACTTATTTTTCCTGTTTTTATTACTTTTGATTTTATTTTATTTCTTTCTTCTACTTTATTATAAGAATATTGTTTTATACATCCATTTAAAACTAATACAGTTATCAATAACATAAATCCTATTTTATTCTTCATTTTTTCTCCTTTTCTATTTATTTTTTAATTTTGCTATCTCATTTTTCATATCTTCATTCTCTTTCTTAAGCTCTATCATATACAAAGTAAGCTCCTCTACCTTTTGCAATAACTTTGCCTGCATATCTCCTACACTTACACCTTTGCTTTTCACCTCTTTTTCACTTGGAATATCTGGTAAATGTTTATTTGATTTTACAAATTTTGCTACTTCTTCAAGTGGTCTTAATTTGTAATTATTTTCAAATACATAATCTGCCCATACATTTTGTGTTACTACTAATTCTGACGTATGCAAAGTCCCGTTTATACTTGCAGAACCTTCTACTTGCAATTTTTGTCCTGTGTCATTTGATTTGCCTATTAATACATTCCCTCCTCGTCCATTTATTATTGTTCTATTTTTACTATACCAATTTATATATGTAGAAAAATTTCCGTTCTTTGCATCTAAATGTAAATTACCATTTGTTGCTGCTACCGATGCGTAAGATGTTACTCTTCCATTACCTCCCACTTGAAGATATTCGCCCCATGAAGAATTAGGTCCATATAATGTATATCTATCTTTATATAAATGAAGTGCTGCTTTTGGATTTGCTGTTCCTATTCCTACATTTCCATTAAAAGAAGCATTACCACTATAACTCATCCCATTAGAATTAACATAAGAATCAACTGATGTTTTAGGCTTATGATAAGTGATCCAATCTTTATGATGCCCTTCTTCTTGTGGATAACCATTTTCATCAAGATATACTTTTGGCACATTAATCATATCATTGTTACTTCTGTAACGATATGTTGTCCCACCACCTCTTAACCATATTAATATACATGAACTGCTATTATTTCCAGTTACATCTTTCCAACCAGCTACAAATCTATTCCCACTATTTCTTATATCAGCATCAATAAATGCTGATCCATGTCCCCAATTTGTAGTATGAAATCTAAATTTTGCAATTATTGTCCCTCTCCATGATGAATTTACATGTGTATCTGCCCTTGTTATCTCTAATTCTGTTGCTCCATTGGTCCAATTTGTATTTCTCCATAATACGGGATAAAATTTATCAAAATCCCCTCCTACATTAAATACTCTAATTTCTGGTGTAGTTAATGTAGTCCCTGTAAGATCTGCTCCAAATGATATTATGCTTGAAATAACTATTAAAATTACTAAAACTATTTTTCGCACTCCTAAATCTCCTCCATTTTACTTTTTTTCTAACTTATTAATTTTTTCCTTCATTTTATTTTGATTTTTTCTTAAATCTTCATTCTCTTTCTTAAGCTCTATCACATACAAAGTAAGCTCCTCTACCTTTTGCAATAACTTTGCCTGCATATCTCCTACACTTACTCCTTTACTCTTTACCTCTTTTTCACTTGGAATATCTGGCAAATGTTTATTCTCTTTTACATAATTTGATACTTCTTCTAATGGCTTTAATTTATAACTTTTTTCAAATACATTATCGTACCATTTATCTTGAGTTACCACTATCTCTCTAGCTCCAATAGTCCCTTCTACTGCAAGTTTATAATTATTCTTATTTGAAGTTGTCCCTATTAATACGTTTCCACCTTTTTGACTTTGAATACTAATTGGTTTCCCTGCATTACTATATATTTCATTATAGGTCTTTTTATTTGATAAAATTAAAGTATTTGTCCAGTCTTTATCGGTTATTCCAATTCCAGAGTCTCCATTCAAAACTCTAAAATATTGTCCGCCATTTTCTCCTTTTACATTAAAAATATCTACATTTACTTTATCTGTATTGATTAAAACCTTCCCTTGTATATCTAATTTTGCTCTTGGGTTTGATGTGCCTATTCCTACATTCCCCTTCAATCTATTATTTACAATATCTTCTGCACTTGGCATCCAACTTTTCCCATTATTTATCAATCTAGCATAAGGTAAAGCTAAATATATTTCTATTGGTCCATCATTGCCTACAGCTTCAAATCCTAGCGAGCATTGATTCCCTCCTAACCTTGTTGTTTCGCTAATAGTAGTATTAAATTCCCATTTATACCATCCTTGCGCTCCCTTATCTGTTGTTGTTTTATATATTGTTGTTCCTCTCCTTATACTTCCACTTCCATTATCATATCCCGCATCTGTTCCAAAACAAACATAATCTCCCTTGACTATTTTTATCCAAACTGAAAAATGAATTTTTCCTCCATTTACAACTGGGCCAACATAGGGCAATCTAACTATCTGATAACCTCTTGCATCTTTTGATACATTCCCAGTTACTTTTAATATGTGCCCATCACCTCTTCCATTCCACCCGTCTCCTAAACCACCTCTTGATATTCTAGGTCCTTTGTAGTATCTCCTAAACCAATATGGAGTAGTTTTTGTAGCACTTTCTACATCTTTAGTTGCATTCGCTGGACTGGTGGCTACATATGGTCCTTCAAATGCTTTCGTATATGGATGTACTGCCTCTATTGTCATTCCTGTCGTAGAATATCCTTTCGGTGTTTTCCCATCACTATTTAATTCATTCATAAATCCATTATTTATTAAGTTATATGGAACTGTTTCATTTGCCATTATGATATTCGCAAAGTTTAATAATATAATTATATACATTATTATTTTTTTCATTCTTACCTCCATCTATTTTTTTACTTCTAACTTTTCTAATTTTTTTTCAAGAATTTCATTTTTTTCATTCAATAAATTAATTTTCTTATCTTGCTCTATCATATACAAAGTAAGCTCCTCTACCTTTTGCAATAACTTTGCCTGCATATCTCCTACACTTACTCCTTTACTCTTTACCTCTTTTTCACTTGGAACATCTGGTAAATGTTTATTTACTTTTACAAATTTTGCTACTTCTTCAAGTGGTCTTAATTTGTAATTATTTTCAAATACATAATCTGCCCATACATTTTGTATTACTACTAATTCTGACGTATGTAGAGTTCCATTTATGCTTACAGAACCTTCTACTTGCAATTTTTGTCCTGTATCATTTGCTTTGCCTATTAATACATTCCCATTTATACTTGCAGAGCCTTTTATTATTTCATTCCCATATATGTTCTCTGTTTCTGTAAAAAATTCTTTTTCTTCTGTTATTTGTTCTCCTGGTTTCACTGATATTTTTTTCCCATTTGGCCAAGTTGCATTTCCTCCCAATACAGGTTTTAATAACTCTCCATCACTCACATAAGCCCATCCTGTAAATTCTATGGCATATAGTGTAGACCTAATATTTGCTCTTAAAGCAATATATTTATCTCCTTTATATCTAACTGTAACTAATTTCCAATCCTCAAATCTTGACTTTACAAAACCTCTATTTGTATTATAAGCTGTTGCTGTATTAACTTCAATTAACACCTTTCTATTCCATGAATGTTTATCCCCTCTAATAGCGGATATTTTTCCCATAACATAATAATTATTCATTAATTTCCCATCATATGCTTTATGTAATAATATATAAAAATTAGATGGATCTCCAAAAGAATGGGAATTATTAGCTATTTTATAATTTACATAATAATTTTTATATCCTTTTACCTGAAGGGTTCCATTTATAGTATCTCCAAATATAAATAAAGTATTTATAAGTAACAATATAATGACCAAAATTTTTATCATAGTTTTTATTCTCCTTATTTTTTTTCAAGTTTATTTATTCGTTCTTTTAAATATTCATTTTCTTTCTTAAGCTCTATCATATACAACGTAAGCTCCTCTACCTTTTGCAATAACTTTGCCTGCATATCTCCTACACTTACTCCTTTACTCTTTACCTCTTTTTCACTTGGTATATCTGGTAAGCGTTTATTTACTTTTACAAATTTCGCTACTTCATTCAATGTTCTCAACTTATAATTATCCTCAAATACATAATCTGCCCATGGAGTTTCACTTAATCTTAGGTCTGTTGCTGCTATTGTTTGTGTAACTATTATTTCATTTGTTGTTAGTGTCCCTTTTATCTTTGCATTGCCATTTACATCTAATTTAGCACTTGGAGTAGTTGTTCCTATTCCTACATTTCCAACATTATCTGTAGCATATATCGTATTAATTGAAAAATTCATCTTTTTTTTATTACTCTTGTTATAATCTTTTATTTCAACTGTTTTTAAACCTGTTGAATCAGCATAAAATGCCTCTATTGTAAAAAATGGATATGGCTCATTATTATTTGTAACAACAACATCATAGCTATTTCCATTATCATATATTTCTAAATTAAAATATCTATATCCTCCGCCTCCATGTATTTCTCTATTAACCTTCAACCCCTCCCTAGAAGAAATATAGTATGTAGTTTCTCCAAGCGTAGTATTTATCCAACTTCCTCCAAATACTTTTATCATAAGTTTTTGATAATCACTAGAAGAACTATATGGAAGATTTCCTACAAATTTTGAATTTGTATTTGAAGTGCCATAACCTATAAATGTTGTTCCCACTTTCACTGGTTCTGTTGCAAAACAAACTACTGATAAAATAAAACTTATAAATATAACAATTTTTTTCATGTTTTATATTATCTCCTTTCTAAATTTTTTATTTTATTTTTCAACATATTAATTTCTTTAGTTTGTTCTATATTTTTCTTATCTTGCTCTATCATATACAAAGTAAGCTCCTCTATCTTCTGCAATAACTTCGCCTGCATATCTCCTACACTTACTCCTTTACTTTTCACCTCTTTTTCACTTGGTATATCTGGTAAGTGTTTATTTACTTTTACAAATTTCGCTACTTCATTCAATGTTCTCAACTTATAATTATCCTCAAATACAAAATCTGCCCATGGAGTTTCACTTAATCTTAGGTCTGTTGCTGCTATTGTTTGTGTAACTATTATTTCATTTGTTGTTAGTGTCCCTTTTATCTTTGCGTTTCCATTTACATCTAATTTAGCACTTGGAGTAGTTGTTCCTATTCCGACTTCTCCGCTTCTTTTTATAAATAATCTGCTTCTCCAACCATTGTAATTTCCTTCTATACTATATCCTCCATCCATTCCAGCATCACTTCGCATTCCTACATTCCAACCATATCCATTATCTTTAGTTTTAAACATATGTCTTGCAAAGGCTCCAGCTCCATCAGCTTCTAATAATACATCTACTGAACCTTTCTTCTTGATATGTAATATCCTTTTAGGCCTTTCTACTCCAATTCCAACTTTACTATCCATCAATGTTAATCCACTTTCTTGGTCTCTTACATTTGATAACCTTATAAATCTACTGTGATATAAAAATAATTTCTTAGAATAACCATCATCCCCAGTTATATACGAATCTCCCGCTAAATTTGAATTATCTTTAAAAATTAATTTCTTATATTCCCCATTTAATTTTATATTTCCATTTACTTCTAATTTTTCACTAGGATTAGATGTCCCTATCCCTACATTTCCATTCTCTCTTAAGGTTAAAACATTCAAGCTTTTCATAGTAACTGACTCAGAAAATATGAAATCAAATCTTTTCCCATATTCATTTCCATAAGTAGTTAATCTCCAAGTATGTGTATCTCCCCTTGGTGTAAAATCTAATGGAGTTATTTTAGAGCGAGTCAAGTCCAATTCATTATTAATTACCAAATTTTCCATAACCTCCCCACCAAAACTTACAATCCCAACCATAACCATAATAATCCCTATCAATACTTTTCTCATCTCTAACCTCTCCTTAATTATTTTTTCTCTATTACTCACTTTATTGTGCTTTTTTAATAAGCTCACTCATATCTCTTGCCATTTTTATAGTTTCTCCATCTTCTACTATTCTTGGTGTAATATAAATTAATAATTCTGTTTGGTTGCTATCTCTACTTTTTGTTTTAAATAACTCGCCTAATAAAGGGATATCTTTTAATATTGGAATTCCTGACTCTTTTTCTGTTATTACATTTTGCTCTAACCCGCCAATTACTATGGTTTCTCCATCTTTTACTCTTACTGTTGTTTTGGCTTCTCTTTTACTTACTGTTGGTGGTCCTTCTGCTGGTGCTGCTCCTCCTATATTGCTTATTGTTGGATTTAACTTTAAACTTATATCTCCTGTTGAATTTATCCATGGAGTTACATCTAGTGTTACTCCAGCATTTACACTTTTATAATCTATCTTTTCTTTGCCTTCGTTATCTAAAGTTACAACTTTATAATACTGAACTGTTCCTACATTTATTACTGCCTTTTCTCCGTTTATTGTTGTTATACTTGGCTTGGCTTTAATTTTTGCTAATCCTTGTTGTATTAACAATTGTAATTTTGTATAAAATACATCGTTTAATTTTGTTGCATTTTCATATGTAAACTCTCCTGAATTTGTATCAAATACATTTAATTTTTTTCCCCTTGTTGTTACCCCCTCTAATTGTAATCCTAGTTTCTGTGTATTATTTTTATTTTTTGATATTTCTACTATTAATGCTTCAATTTTTATTTGTGGTACTTTTTCATCTAATTTTTTTATATATGATTTCAATTTTGACATATCTTTATCCGTCCCTGAAAACAGAAGAGCATTCTGATTTGAAATAACTTTTATATTTGCAACTGAAAAATCATTTGGAAGTAAAGATGGCACTTTCTCAGCCTGAATAAATTTCAATTTTATTAATTCTGTTGAATTAAATATATCATTCCCTACTCCCATGCTATTTTTTCTCGTAATTATATAAATCTTATTTTCTATTTTATATGTATAATTAGCTCCCTCTAGTAAAATGTTTATAACTTCATTTAAATTAGCATTTTCTAATTTTAATGATATCGACTCAACTCCCGAAGTTAATATCATCATATTTAAACCTGCTATTGTTGATATTTTTTTTAATATTTTTATTACATTTTCATTTTCTGCATCTATAGACACTTTCCCCTTATTATATGATATTTTTAGTTTACTTGGTATTCTTGCTCTGCTTATTCCAGATGTAATTTTATAAATCCCTCTATCTTTCATAATAGAATATCCATTAGTTTCAAATAATACAACTAATCCTGAATCTATATCCACATCTCTTACTCTGCCTGATATATTTCCTTTTACATTATTATCTACAACAATATTCAATCCTGCTTTTTCTGTAAGTTCTTTTGCTACCTCTCGTATATCAACATCATATATGCTATAACTTAGTTTATTCCCGTTAATACTTATTTCTGCCATATTTTTTGGAATAACTTTCCTTTTTACATAAAAAGTATTATCTGTTATTTTTATAATCTCATAATTATATACTTTTTCTAATATACTTAATGTATTCTTTAGAGTAACATTTTCAAGATTAAGTGATATCTTACCATGTATTTCAGGACTTGATATTATATTCATTCCACTTTGTTTTGTAAGTAATACAAATACATCTTTTGCTTCTGCTCCTAAAACGCTTATATTTATCAGTTTTTCTTGTGCAAATACAATGTTTGTATACATAATAATCATAAAAATAATAAACATTAACTTTTTCATCTTTTGCCTCCTTTAATATATGCTATTAAGATTATGTTTGTCATTAAAATATCTGTTTTTTTCTTTATCTCAAGAGCTTCAATGTACATTTTTTTTTCATATGAAAATGTTTCTAAAAATGTTATTGTATTTTCATATTCTCCTTCAAGCAAAATATGAAATGAAATTTTAGTTATACCTACCTTTTTAATTTCTTCAATATTAATACTTTTATTTTTTATTTTTAAATTATCTTTTATACTTTCTTTATTTATTTTATCCATAATATTAAATTGAACATTTTTAATATTATCATTAAATATTTTTTTTGAAATATCTACCTCGTCATTTTCAATATTTTCCTTTTGCTTTTTATAGCTTATATAATTTCCTATATCATTTCTAACTAATTTAGATTCAGCTAAAGTTTTTTCTATTTTCATTCCTAATCTCCTGTTTTCATCAATCAATGGCAATAAATACCACTTTACATATGAAACAGAAATTATTATAATTATTGTTATTAACATCATTATCTTTTCTCTTTTTTGCAATTTACTCAACTAATTCACCTTCTATTCTAAATCTCTCTTTTTGCTTTTCTGTTATTATACTTCCTCTAAATTTTAATTTTAAAAATTTTTTCGACTGTTCAAGTTTTTTTAAAAATTCAGAAGCATTTTTGCTCTTTCCTGATATTCCCTGTAGCTTGTTCTTTTGAAATGTAATTCTGTCTATTTCAGTTGTAGAATCAGAAACATCCGCTATCACCGCTAACCATTTTATATAACTTTTACTCTCAAATACTGATACTAACTCTTTTAATTTTTCTACTTCTTTTGTTTTACTTTTAAGATATTTTTTCATTTCCATAATATTGCCTTCAGGTTTTTTTAGTTTTTCATTTATGCTTTTAAGTTTTAACAAACTGTTTTTATAGTTTTGATTCATATATATGAGTTTTGTATTATACATAATGAATATTATAGTTACCATAAAAATAGATGCATATTTAAAAATAATTCTACTTTTATTTATATCTTTTACTGATATTAAAAAATTTAATTTATTCAATTTTTTTCCTGCTTTTTTTCTTAATTTATCAATTTTTTCATAACTATCAAGATTATACACATCTCCATCTGATTCAAATAACTCCCTTTTATCTTCTGTTTTGTATAATTCTATATCTTTTTCTTTATATACATATTTATTTTCTAATCTATAAATAAGTCTCTTTTCATTTGTAAATAAAATTTCTGTTAATGGATATATCCCTCCTATATTTACTCTTTTATCAAATTTCATTTTAAACTTTCTTTTTTCTACTATAAATATCTTTAAATTCAAATTATTATCTTTTTTAGATATAGTGTATTTATAATTTACATCTTCTCTTGGAAATAGTAGATTATTTAAAACATTCATCTCTATCATATTATTTATTCTACTTTTTAATTTCTTTAATATGGTTATTTGTTTATATATCACATAATCAGGTGTTATAAACCACTGTATATTGACTTTTTTATAATTTTCACTTAGATACCTATTTAATTCTTCAATTCCTTCAAATGTTTTTTTCTCATTATTACTAAAAAAACAAATATGAATATCTCTAAAAGATATCACGTAACAATTTTCAATCATACCGTTTCTCCTCAAATTTTATCATTTTATAAATCTCTCATTAAATAGATTGATATATTTTTTGTTATTATTTTATTGGATTTTTTAAAAAATCTTATAGTAATTACTTTTGGCATTTTCTTCTCTTTAAGGAAGTCCCATTCACTCTTCCATTCACCATTTAAACCTATATAGATAAATTCCACTCTTGCGTACTCTTCTTCCTCTGTTAAATCAAATTCCTTTTTATTCTCTTTAATAATTAGTTTATAACCATTAAAAAATATCTTAATATGCTTTTCTTCATTTTTTAATATCCTATCAAATTCCATCTCATTATATTTACCTTTAAAATCCATAGTTGAATTAATATTTCGCAAGTTATATTTTAATATCTCTACTATTTTATCTTCTGTCCCTATTAATTTTTCTGTTTTCATATTTAAACTTTTATTTATTATAGATAGAAAAGCAATTGCAGAATAGATTACAAGACTGGATATAGAAATAGCTATAAGTAATTCTATTAATGTAAATCCTTTCTCAATTTTCATTTTTCTTTGCTTCCTCTTGGTTAAAAATTGCAGATAATATATCATGTTTTTCAATTCCTTTTATTTTATAATTTGCTCTAAATGTTCTTTTAATCAGATTATTTTCTATTCTTTCTTCTGTTATATTCCAATTAATTTCTATTCTATTAATATCATCTACACCATTTAAACCATAACTTATTTTATCATTTATCTCTTCTAGCTTGTTCGCCCCTAATTTGTGTACTTTAGATTTCACTATATAATTTATATTGTTATTAGATAACTTTATCGTAAGTGAAATAAATGACGGAACTGACATTGCTAAAATTGCTGCTGCAACAAGAACTTCTATAAGGGTAAATCCTCTATTATTCGACATTTACTTCACCTGTTTCTTCCTGAATCTCTATATTTAGTGTTCCATATGAAGTTTTTATTTCTACATTTTCACCTAACACTTTTCCATATTTATTAAATATTATTTTATTACTTCCATTATCTGATTCGTTGTTAAAATTCATATTATTTTCATCCCATTTAACTGATATAATCTTTTTTTCAGATATAAGTTCTCTTATATCTTTTATTTCTATATCTTTTTTTTCAATAATTGCTTTATCTTTAAAGTATTGAAATTTCTCTTCTACCCCTTTTAATATAAGTTTTCTATTCATTGATTTATCATATCTTTGCATATTATTTATTGTAATTGTCAATATCAACGAAAGAATAACTACTACTATTATCATTTCTATAAAAGTAAAACCTTTTTCTTTTTTACCAGTTTGTAATATCATCGCTATCTTTTCCGCCTTCTATTCCATCTTCTCCATTAGACCAAATATCATATTTTTCAGGATTGTTATATCCGGGACTCCTATATTCAAATTTATTTCCCCAAGCATCTTTTGGTATCTCTTTCTTTTCAAGGTAAGGACCATTCCAATTTCCAGCTATAGGATATGTTATTGGCTTTTCTGTTAATGCCCTTAATCCTTGTTCTGTAGTAGGATAATTCTTATTATCTAACCAATAATTATCAAGTGCCATTTGTATTATTTTAATCTGATTCTTCGTTGTAACTTTTTCAGCTTGTGATACTCGATTAAAAAGATTTGGCCCTATAGTTGCTGCTAAAAATCCTATTATCACAACTACTATTATAATTTCTATCAATGTAAATCCATTTTCTTTTTTCTTATTCATTAAAAACTCCTCTCACAAAATATAATAAACTTCTTTTTTAAAGACACTTAGGAACGTTTAAAAAATAATCTTCTCATATTTTGTTATAAAAACGCTTAAAACATTGCGTATTTTAAAGCAAAATGGGAATGTTATTTTTAAGCCATTCCTTATTATAATTTTTCTATACCTGCTAAATTAATTATTGGTATCAGCATTGCATAAATTAATACTCCAAATATAATTCCTATAATTATTATTACCAGTGGTTCAAATACTTTTGAAAATATTGCTATATTACTCTTTAATTCATCATTCAATGTATCTGATAAATCTGCAAAAGACAGACCTAAATCCCCACTATTTTCTCCTACTTTTAAAAGTTGAAAAAATAGATTATCATATAAAAAATTCCCATTTAATGATTCTGATAATTTATTACCATTTACAACTTTTGTTATTATCTTTTCAACTTCATTTTTTAAATATTGATTTTTTGTAAGTGTTTTTGATATTTCTAGAGATTTTATAAGCGAAACTTTACTATTTAATAATCCACTCATCATTGATGAAAAGTTATACAGAAAAAATTTTCTATAACTTTTATTAACAAAAGGTATTATTAATAGATATTTATATACTTTTCGCTTTAGAAATTCTGAATTAAAAAAAATATAACTTAAAACAATAAATATCATGCTAACCGCAAAAATACTTATTATATTCTTTTCAAATAAGTTCACTAAATCAATAATCACACTTGTAATTTTAGGAAGTTTTTGCCCATAATTATCATATATCTGCTTAAATCTTGGAAGTACATACCCAAACATTACTGCCACTGATATTATTCCAACAAAAATTAAAATAACCGGATAAGTCAATGTTGATATTATGAATTTCCTGAAATTCATTTTTTCATAAATTGTTTTTTTTAGTTCTTCAAAAACAGCCTTTATAAATCCTCCTTCTTCTCCAGCTTTTATCATACTTATATATCTTTGATCAAAATATCCAGGATATGAAGATAATGCTATTGAAAAGCTTTCACCTTTTCTTACTTTTTCATATATAGCATCATAAACTTTTCTGGCATATTTATTCTTTGTGAGATTTGTTGCTGTTTCTAATGATTCTCCCAGATTCATACCTGATTTTAATAGTGTATTCATATTTTTTGTAAATATATATATATCTTTTAGACTTGCTCTTTTAGAAAAGATTGTTGCTATTTCCTCTTTTATTTCATATATTGTTATCTCTTTTCTATTTAAATCATTTAAAGCTTGCTGCTCATTTGTAGATTCCACTGTTCCTTCTACTTTTTCTCCTTTTTTATTATATCCTTTATACTTGTATAAAGACATTTTACCTCCTAACCACTTGTAACTCTTATCACTTCTTCTATTGTTGTTATGCCATCTTCTATTTTCTTTTCTCCATCTTCAAAAATTGTTCTCATACCATTTTTCTTTGATTCTTTTATAATATCCTGTAATTCTCTTTTTTCTGAAATCATTCTTTTTATATCATCTGTTATATTCATTACTTCAAATAGTCCTAATCTTCCTACATATCCAATATCATTACATGTTATACATCTTTTATGGCTCTCATCTTTTAGTTTCTTCTCTTCTTTACAATCTGGACATATTTTTCTAACAAGTCTTTGTGCAATAATTCCTTTTAAAGATGCTGCAAGCAAGTAATCTTCTACTCCAAGATCTTTTAATCTCATTATCGAACTCGGTGCATCATTTGTATGTAATGTTGCCAATACAAGATGACCAGTTAAAGCTGCCTGAACTGCTATCTTCGCTGTTTCAGTATCTCTTATTTCTCCTATCATTATAATATCTGGATCCTGTCTCAATATCGATCGCAAGCCATTTGCAAATGTAAAATTTATTTCTGGCTTTACTTGCATCTGGTTCACTCCACTTATCTGATATTCTATTGGATCTTCTATTGTTATTATTTTTTTTTCTGAAGCATTTAGATAGTTTAAAGTTGCATAAAGTGTCGTTGTTTTCCCACTTCCTGTGGGTCCCGTGACTAGTATAATTCCCGTTGTATTCTTTAATATCTCATAATATTTTTTTAAATTATAGGTATCAAATCCTATATTTTCAAGCTTTAATAAACTTTTTTTCTTATCAAGTATTCTCAATGTTATATTTTCACCATTTATTATTGGTGCTATGGCTACTCTTATGTCCACTTCTCTTGAAAAAATTTTTATCCTTATTCTTCCATCCTGCGGGATTCTTCTTTCTGCTATATCAAGTGATGCCATTATTTTTATTCTTGTTACTAATGCTGGTGCTATATACAATGGTAAAATGCCTATATTTATCAGTACTCCATCCACTCTATATCTTACCACAACTCCTTGTTCAAAAGGTTCTATATGAATATCGCTTGAGTCCCTTTTTACTGCATTTGCTATAATCATATTTACTAGATTAATTATTGGAGCTTCATTTGCCATCTCTTCTATATCTTCTACATTTTTTATATTCTCATTTTCTAAAAAACTTTTAAATCCTGTTATATCTACTTCTCCAAGTATATCTGATTTCCATTCTTCTTTTTCATAATCCAATTTAATAAATTCTTCATTTTCAAGTTTTTCTATTTTCACTTTTTTTCCTAAAAACACCTCTATTTCATGAATAACTTGTGCATTATGATTAAGCTTCGAAAAAAAAATTATACTATTTTTATCTTTTTCCTTTATTATTAAATTGTATTTTTTTATAATTTTTTCTATATTCCTCATTAATTCCCTACCCTTTTTTTAAATTTTATCGTCTTAAAAAAATTTTCATTCTTAACTATAATCGAATCTAAATTTATCTGTGACAACTTCCATTTCCCATATACAATATCCCCTTCTTTAAAAATTTTATTCTCATCATGAATTATTATAAGTACTTTATTATTTTCCTTTTCATTTATTATTCCTACTAATTTTACGCCGTTTAACTCAGGAGCCCTTATAAAACTCTTCTCTTTTAATCCTTTTTCGTCTTTTTTTTTAGATAAACTAAATAATTTTTTACTGTGTAATTTTACAATATATTTCCCAATATCTTCCTGCTTTTTATCCATATATTTGTTTTTATTTTTATTCTCAATGGTTTTTTGCTTTCTTTTATCTTTTTCATACTTCATCAAAGAAATTCTGTTTTCTAATTCTTCACCTTTTATAATATCTATTCCACTGTTTTTTGTCTCTGACCACATATCATATGAAACATACACTCCACATAAAATTAACGCATATAATAATACCTTAAACTGCACACAAAACCCCCTCTTTAAACATAATTTTATCAATCAAAAACTAATTAAAAAAAAGTATATCATTATTTTTATTTTTTTTCAATAGTTTCTTGACATTCTTTTCATAATATTGTATCTTTTAAAGAAAATCTATAGGAGAAATTTCATTATGAATACAAAAAACAGAGGTTTTATATTAATTTTTATTTTATGGATAATATCAATTATATCTTTAATCACAAGCTATCTGATTACTAATTATTCTTTTAATAGAAAAAACTCTTTTAACTATATTAATCATACTGATTCAGATATGGCTATAATATCTGGATTCAATAAAGCTATCTCAATTTTAAAAAATGATGAAACAAAATATGATTTTAAATCTGATAATTGGAATAATCTTTTTTCAGATAAATTAAATAACTTTGTATATCATGTAAAAATCTCTGATGTTGGAAGCTTGTTAAATATCAATTTTTATTCTAGAAGTGATATTAACAAAAACAGTTCCAAGTATATTCCTAATATGATACTAAATTCCAATGGTAGCGACTCTAAATATTTTGATGTATATAGTAAATTTAATTTTTATCTTTACAGCATCAAAACTCTTGAGAAAAAACTTACTTATGATAAATTTAATTTTGAAGAAATAAATAATATTATTACAACTTTTGATGAGAATTTTAAAATAAAAAGTTTTAATATAAACGTTACTAATGTTATTAATTCTCTTAATTTAACAGCCGAAAAAAAAGAACTATTTACTAATTATTTTATGACTGTTGGTTCCTTAAATATAAACATTCTTACTAAAGAACAATTGAATTTTATTTTTAATATATGCAAATCAAAAGAATTTAGAAATTATAAATCAGATATCATTGAATATATGAACAATAACTCAATTGACAAAATTAGTTCTATATTTGATAATAATATTGTTCCTAAAAATTTAGAACATGTTTTTAGAAATATCTTTAATACTTCTTCAAATATATTTTCTATTAAAATATCTAACAACAATAATAAAATCTTAGCAAGAATTGTTGTTAAACGAAATTTTAAAGAAAAAAAAGAAAGCACATTTTCTGTGCTTTCTTGGAATGAATATTTTGATTAAGTAGTTGATTAAAAAACCAATTCTATCAAAATTATATATCCATCTTTTCTTTCTATTACAAATATTTTATTAGGAGCATTTGCTAAATGAATTATATCTTTATATCCTGTCCTTGATATATTAAATATTTTACAGCTTTATAACTTCCAATTATATTATTAGAGTTAATATAAATTATATTTTTTCATCTTCTTTTTGATCAATTATAACAATTTTATATCATTTTTTAGAAAGCAGGTTTGTTTCTTCAACTTTTTGATATTCTTCTTCTGTAACTACAAAAAAACAAAACATTATATTCAATTTCATCTGCACACTCAACTACTAAGGAATGGCTTAAAAATAACCTTCCCATTTTGTTTTAAAATACGCAATAATTTAAGCATTTTTATAACAAAATATAAGAAACTTATTTTTTAAACGTTCCTAAAGCTATAAAATTAGAAAAACAAGATAAATCTACTATTCTTCCGTTTACATTTTTAATAGTATCAAGTATAAATAATCCTATTATTTTTTCTCCAACTAAAGCCATTCACCTTAATACAAAAACAAAAGAATGGGAAAATAGTCAGGAAATAGCTTATTATTTTTCAACTGAAATTTGTTCAGCAAAATTATTATGTGAAAGAATTAGAGGTCATTGGAGAATAGAAAACTGTAATCATTATGTTAGAGATGAGACTTTAAAAGAAGACAAATCAAGAATAAGAATTAATGCAAATATTATGTTAAAATTAAGAAGCTTTGTTTTAAATATTTTAAGAATAAATAATATTAAAAATATTAGCAAAGAATTATGGAATAATGTATTAAATGTAGATAGAATATTTAAATATGTTGGCTTATATTAATAAGCAAGTTTGTTTCAAATGTAGCATTGAACGGCCCTGCTTTTTAACCACACTTTCCCCTATTTTCCAATCAACTCCAACCAAATAACCCCCGCCATATATTGCTTCATCATCTATTACCTATACCAAACGTTTTCCTGCTAAAGCTCTTGCTAAAGAGTTTGGAACATATCCATATTTGTTTATTACTTCCATTACTTTTTATTTTGTTTCTAGCGGAACATTAGAATATCCATTTACAACTCTAGAAACTGTACTCCTTGATACTCCTGCTATTTTAGCTATATCTTTACTTTTCATTTGTACCTCCTAAAATTCTCAAATTATAATATTTTTAATATATTTTATCATTTTCTACTAAAATAGCAAGACCCTTTTTTTAATTTCTCTCTTTTGTAGAACTTCTTTATGAAATTTAACACTACTAATTTATAAAAATTATAAAAAACTATGCCCGCTTATGCAATGGACATAGTTTTTTAATAAATCCTTTTCTTCTTAATTTTTATTTTAAACCCTTCTCTAAGGAATTTGATTCCCATTAGCAGCTTCTAATATTTCAAACCATTCTTGTCTGCTTAATTTAATTTCCAAAGCATACATTGCAGCTCTTATTCTATCCCATTTGCTACTTCCAACTATTGGAACTATTTTTGCTGGATGCATTAATAGCCAAGAATACATTACTACATCTATTCCAGATATATTATGTTCTTTTGCTATTTTCTCCAATGTTTTTCTAACTCTAACTACTTTTTCACTATTTCCTTTAAAAATTTCTCCACCTGCAAGCGGCGACCAAGCTAATGGTGTTATCCTTTTTTCAAAACAATTTTCAATAGTTCCATTATAAAACTGTTCAACTTGTAATGCTGATATCTCCACTTGATTTACTGTTATTGGAAAATCTAAATAACTTTGCAGCATATTCACTTGTGATGGCAAAAAATTAGAAACTCCAAATTCTCTAACTTTCCCAGCTTTTTTTAATTCAAGAAAAGCTTCTGCTACCTCTTCTGGATTCATAAACGGATCTGGCCTATGAATTAATAAAATATCAATATAATTGGTTCTAAAATTTCTTAAAGATTTTTTTACTGATTCTATAATATGTTTTTTACTTGTGTCATAATGATTAATCCAATTATTAGGTCTATTATCTGCCTTTAGTTGTATCCCGCATTTTGTTATAATCTCTATTTTATCTCTTATTCTTGGATCCATAGAGATAATATCTCCAAATTTTCTTTCTACACTGTATCCACCATAAATATCAGCATGATCGAATGTAGTTATTCCACTGTCAATATCTTTTTTTATTAAGCTCAAAACTTCTTCTTTACTTAAATCCCAATCATTTAATCTCCAATATCCATGTATAATCCTAGAAATTGACAAATCCTCACTTATTTTCACTCTTTTCATTTTGCGCCTCCCTATTTTTAGTTTATTTATATTCTTAATTACTAAACTCAAATCAACTAACTCATCGCAAGTAGCTGGTAAGTTAAACACAAATCATGATTAAATTTAAATTAGTTTTTTTAGAAAATCAACAAACAAAATGCCAACGAAAAATATGAATTTATTCTTTTAATTTATTTTACCAGATATAATCTAATAAAACAAGCAGATAATTTTTATCTGCTTGTTTTTGAATCATATTCAAAAGATAATAAGCTTTATTCTACTCTAACTTTATTTGACTTAAATATTATAGACCCATCAGCTAAAAATAAAATATCATTATTTTCCCCAATTTTTCCTTTTTTATCTGTAATTAATCTTGAAACTCTATCAGTTATTAACATCTTCCTCATTTTTTTCAAAAATTTTTCTTTATTATGATCTTTCAAATAATCTTTATAAACTTTCATTTCATATATATCTGTATTGCCAAGCTTTAAAACTGTTCTTCCAAGAGCTCTAATTACCATTTTCCCTTTTACTAATCCAAACATATATTCCTGCCCCTTAGAAAAAGGTTCTTTATATTTTGTAATTGAAAAATTTCCATCTTTTATATCTATTATTTTATTAATAATTTCAAAAAAATCATTAGAACTTTTAGAATTTATAACTTCTCTTTCATATTTTTTTATAAATTCAGAATCTATCCCACTATTTTGACTTTTTAATAAATTAATAATTGTTCTGTATATTGATAATTTTGATTTTTCAGTTAAATTATTTTGAGTTATATTTCCATAGTTATTCAATATATCTCTAGTAATCTCAACATTAGTCTCTTTTATTAATTTATAATTTAAAATATAAGGTAATCTATCAATTATAAATAAAATATTATGCTTTAACAATTCATTTTGAACAATAAATAAAGGTATAAATGTTTTATCTGTTGTCTTTTCATATGATATTCCATAATTATTAAAGTTTATATCTCTATTTTTAATCTTTAGTCTATTTTGTTCTATATCTGTTTTAAAAACTATTTTATCTCTAACTTTTCCAATTAAATTTACTCCATCTTTTTTGTATTTAATTTCAGAAAATAATAATTCATTAAATAAAACAGATGCTGATTCAAAACTAATATAATCAACGCCTTCAAATTTTCTAATATCTAAGTTTTCAACATGAACTCCATTGTGAAAAATTTTTGTTTTAATTCCTTTTCCTGCTCTATCTTTTATTTTATTATAATCAACCTCTATATCATTAATTTTTTCATTATAAGTTATTCTTATTTTCACTCTATCTTTATTTCCAAAACTAAAATTTCCTTTTGAATCAATTTTAGCTCCTCCACCATCTCCGACTATTTCATACTTAGCTAAATTATATAAACTATATTTTAATCCATTATCTATATCTACCATTGGATTTATCAAACACCAATGACTTCCTCCCTCTAAAAATTCAAATTGTGTTTTCATTTGTTTTATTTTATTTTGTTTCTCTCCAAAAAATAAAACAAACGGATATTCTATTATTTTACTCCATTCAATCTCATCATGATTACTATCTTTTGATTCATAATAAATTATATCTTTTCCTAATTTATATCCTTTATCTAAAAATTCATCTAACATATTTCTATCGCCTTTAGTATAAAAATCTGATCCCATTTCAGCTGTTCCTACACTTAACCATATTTTCAAATCTTTTTTAGAACTGTTTTTTATTAAATCTGCATTCCATTTAAATGGCGGCAAAGAAAGTAATCCAATCATAGAAAACATATTTTCATAACGGTATCCCATTCTTAAAGAAAAAGTTGCTCCTCCAGAAGAGCCCATAACTCCCCTATTTTCTCTATTTGCTAAAGTTTTATAATGTTTATCTACATAAGGGACTATATTTTTCACAAAGACATTATCATCAGGAAATCTTCCAGGGGCTCCATTAGATACCAAAGCCACTACAATTAAATCTTTAATTTTCTTTTCTTTCTTTAATTTATCCAAAGCTTCGTCAACTTTCCATTCGCCTTTTACCAAATTAGAGGCTGTTTTATTATAAAACATATTTTGTCCATCACCCATATATATTACAGGATATCTCTTATTAGAACTGTTGTAATTATCTGGCAAATATATTTGTAATCTCCAATCACTAAGAAAAGACATATCGTCTAAAATCACATTTTTAAGATTAGCAGCTTTATTTACTTTTCTTCCTCTACTTATTTTCCCATCTTTTGAAATTAATTGGACTTTAAAACTCAACATAAAAAGAGGATGTATAGATATTTCTATCTCTTTAGAATCTGCTGGTAATAGAATAGTTTTCCATATTTTTGCTACATCTTGCTTATATGAGACTTTTATATTTTTTATATCTTTTGTGTCTTTTAAATCCCACACTAACTTTACTTTTCTATTTTCCGAAATTGCTTTTAAATTTGTAATATTTTTTGCAAAATAATCAACTTTTTTAACCTTCTTCTTATTTACTTTATTCATATTTCGATTATTAATCTTTTTAGGGGTATTTGCACATCCAACAAACATTAATACACTAATTAATAAAATTACAACTTTTTTCATAATAAATTTCTCCTCCTAAAATATTTTGTTTTTTGAAAAATTTCGCCTTAAAAAATCGCATACTTAAAAAAATAGCATAGATTATTTTCAAAATAATTTTATATTTTCCTACTTGCTAAAAATATACTTTTAAATAAATTTAATTTCATAAACGAGCTATCTCTTATCTTTTTATAAGATGTATTATAATTTTTAAAATTATTATTTTTATCTCTTATACTTAATATATTATTTTGAATATCAATTATAAATATTTTTTTATTATTTGTAATCCCTTCTATAGAATTATCTTTTTCTATATATTTTATATTAGGATAAGTAACTTCTTTTACTAATTTTAATGCAGATTTAAAATTAATATAATCCATATTATCAACTCTTCTTATATCCAAATATAGCCCTTTTATTGTAAATTTTCCATTTTTATTTTTAAATTTAATCGTGGTATAAATTCCCTTTTCCAATTTTTCCTTAAATTCATTATAATCAATTTCTATTTTACTAATTTTATCTTTATACGTTATTTCTACATTAGTTTTATCTCTGTTTCCAAAAATAAAATTACCTTTTGAATTAACTTCACCTCCTTTTCCATTTTCTATAATTTTATATTTAGCTGAATTATACAAACTATACTTTAATCCATTGTCCAAGGTTATTTGTGGATTTAATAGCAGCCAATGACTTTTTGAATTTATAAGTTCAAGCTGTATTCCCATCTTCTTTATTTTTTTAGCTTTTTTTCCTTTGAAAAATATAAAAGGATATTCTATAATATCTCCCCATGCTTTTTCGTTATGCCTTCCATCTTTTAATTCATAATAAACAATATCTTTACCTAATTTATATCCTTTTTTTAAAAACATATCTAAAGCTCTTCTATCAAATTTCAAATAAGAATCTGATTCCATCTCATCTGTTCCTACGCTTAACCATATTTTCAAATTTTTCTTAGGTGAATTTTTTATAAGATCTATATTACTTTCAAAACATGGCAAAGATAACAGCCCTATCATTGAAAAAAGATTATTATATTTATACCCAATTTCTAAAGAATAGGAAGCACCTCCAGAAGAACCCATAATAGCTCTATTTTCTCTATTTGCTATAGTTCTATAATTATTATCTATGTATGGCAATATTTCATCTACAAATAAATTTTCATCTGGAAATCTTTCTCTTGTATTATAAGGAACAATAGCTACCACTATCAAATCTTCTATCTTTTTTTCTACTTTTAATCTTTCTAACATTTCATCAACTTTCCATTCTGCTTTTATTGGACTTAATGAAGTTACAGTAGAAAAAATATTATTTCCATCTCCTAAATATACTACAGGATATCTTTTTTTTGAATTATTGTAATTATCAGGTAAATATATTTGAGCTCTCCAATTATGGATTGTTGATATATTATCTAAAATAACATTTTTAGCATTAGCTGCTTTTTTTATAATTTTTCCTTTGCTTATTCTATTTTGTTTAGAAATCAACTGTACCCTAAATTTCATCATAGTAAGTGAAGGCACTTTTATCTCTATCATATTTTTTAAACCTATGTTTTGTTGATGCTGCCAATGTTTTTTATTTTCTTCTTTATATGAAATTTTAATGTTTTTAAGATTTTTAAGATTTTTTAAATTCCAACTTAACTTTACTTTTCCATCTTCTGATATTGCTTTTAAATTAAAAACTTCTTCTTTGAAAAATCTCACATCTTTTTTTAGATTAGTTCTTTTTAAATCATATTTTTTTATTTTATGAGATTTTACTTTTTTAGAGTTATTTGCACATCCCAAAAACATTAATATACCAATCAATAAAATTACAATTTTTTTCATAATAAATTTCTCCTCCTAAAATATTTTTTAATTAATTCTTTTTAATAATAAACATCTATTATTTTCTTAGACGAAATCAAATAATTATTTTTTAACGAATTTATAGATTGTTCTCATTCAATTTTTTATATCTTTTTTTAATACAATTTCAATATTATACTAACACATTTTTATTTAGTTTTCAACTGTTTTTAATTTTTAAAAAAAGAAAACAGCCTATTTTAAAATAGGCTGTTTTCTTTTTTAACTATACAATTTAAGAGTTTAAAAAAATCCAAAAATTTTAAAAATCTATATTTTAAAAGGAATTATTGCTAATATTACTCCAACAATCAACATCCACATTATATTCTGAATAAAATATGGATATGCCATTAATATTATTCCAATAACCAAAAACATAGAATTATAACTTTTTTTTCCATACATAAAATATCCTAAACCTATTGTACTTATAATAAAACTAATTAGCAATGTCATTTTTTTCTCCTTCAAAAATTAATTCGTTTATGATATTTTTATCTTTATAATATCTATTATCATAAACTCAATTTATTCATCTCTTTAGCTGTCATTATTACCATTTGTAATCTATTTTCTATATTTGCAAAACTTGTATCGGGATCATAATCAAGAGATAAAATCTGTATATCAGGAAACATTTTTTTTAATGATTTTGTCATTCCTCTTCCTGTAATATGGTTTGGAATACATCCAAAAGGCTGTACTATTATAAATGTTTTAACTCCATTTCTAGCATGTTCAATTATCTCAGCAGGAATTAACCAACCTTCTCCAGTAGTATATGTTTTATCTATAATTCCATCTATATTTTCAGCTAATTCATGAACATTTTTTTTATATTCATAAAATTTAAACTTTTTTAATCTTTTTTCTACTTTATTAACCACTCTTTGATATATCTTATCTGTAACATCAGCTAATAAAAAATTCCTAACAGGTTTTTCTATTTGTGAATTTTTAATTCCCTCTTTTATTTTTATCATATCTCGTCTAAAAAAATCTATAAATGAAGGAAAAATAGTTTCCATTCCATTTGCTTCAAGATATCCTTCAATATTTTCATTTGCAGATGGATGATAATTCATTAAAATTTCTCCAATTACAAATACTTTTGGTTTTGGTTTTTGTTCAATTAACTCTATGTTATTAAATGCCTCAATAGCTTCTTCAACTATTTTGGGTGAATTTTTATAATTTTTTTTCATAACTTCCACTATTTTATCTACATATTTTTCAAAAATTTGATTAGTTTCACCTCTATTTTTTTCATATGGTCTTATTCTTCTTTTCATATATTCCAAAGCATCAGTTGTAACAAGTCCATATAACATACCTAATTGAAACCACAATCCTAATTTAATCCCAGGCTGAATTCCTTTGTTATCTTCTCCAGTTGTAATAATCGAAACATCTTTATATCCTGCTTCATCTAATGCTTTCCTTGCAAGTGTTAAATATTGACCTGCACGACAATCATTACAATTTTTAGCTATTCCAAATGTAACCTCTTTTGGATTTTTGTCTTCCATTACTGCTAACATCTCTCCAATGTTTATTTGAGCTGGATAACATATATCATTATGTACATATTTTTTTCCTAAAGCTTTTGCCCTATCTCCTGCAATTGGCAATGGCTGTACATTATATCCTTTTTCACTTAAAACAGCCGAAACAACTTTTGCAAATGTTTCTGATAAAATTGGAACATAAATAGTTCTTTTTCCCTTATCTTTTTTTGAAAAAATTGAATTACCAAAAGGCTCTTTTAATTTTCTTAATGTTATTTTTTCCTGTTTTTCTCTTCTTGATTTTATTGTTTCTATAAATGAATTAATTCTTATAGTCATAGGACCTTTTACTTCACTTTCATCTAGCTTCATTATTAAAGGCTGTTTTTGAGAAATATCATTCATTAATCTAATTACTTCATCACTGTTAATTGCTTCATGACCACATCCAAAACTAACCACTTCTACAAATTCTAAATTTTTATTTTTTGCTGTATATATTGCTCCTGTAAAAAGCCTTGTGTGAAAAGGATTTACTGTATCAGGTCTTACTTTACTTAAATCAACATCATTAAGACCAGGCAAAGAATCCAATGTTAATACAGGAATATTTAAATTTACAAAAAAAGATGATATATTGTGGTTTATTAATTCATCACTATGATACGGCCTTGATGCTATAACAACTCCAAATCTGTTTTCTTTTTCTAACTGTTCCAGAACTTTTTTCCCTTCTTCTAACATCTTATTTTTAAAAATATTCTGAGCTATATCTCCCTCTAAAATTGCATTTTCTACAACATCTTTTTTTAATCCAAAACTTTCATTTATAAATTTTATTAATTGTTTATCTCTTAGATTTATAGTTGTCCATCTAAACATTGGAGTATCAAAAATAACTCCGCTTTTTTCTGGTTCATCATTCTCTTTTATAACCAAAGGATACCCTTGAATAACTGCACACATATTTACTGCTTCTTTATGTTTTTCATTTTCAGGCGGTATATCCATCATCATTGGCATAAATATTCTATCAACTTTTTTATCTATTAAATTTTTTATATGACCATGTACTATTTTTGCAGGAAAACAAACTGTATCTGATGGAATATTTTTTAATCCATCTTCAAATATTTTATAACTGCTTTTATCAGAAACAATAACTTCAAATCCCAATGATGTATAAAATGATTTCCAAAATGGCAAACTATTCCAAAATTCAAGTACTCTTGGAATTCCAATTTTAATATTTTTTTTAGGACTTAATTCTTTTGGAGCATAATTCTCAAAAAGAATTTTATTCCTATATTTCAGTAAATCAGGAACAGATTCTTTTTTTCTCATAATGTTTTTTAATTCTTTTAAAGTTGACTCATCTTTCAAATCGCCTATAACTTCTCCTCGTTCACATCTATTTCCAGTTACAAATGTAGTTTTATCATTAAATTCAACTATTGTTCGACTACAATTATTCGTACATAATTTACATATACTTCCTGATATCTTTTTATAATTAAAAGTTTCTAAATTTTCAAATCCTATAAAAGAAGTTGTCTTTTTATTCTTCATATTTTTTTTAGTAAGCAAAGCTACTCCAATTGCTCCCATCTCTCCTGAATGAGGAGGTCTCACAACTTTTATTCCTGTATATTGTTCCATTGCTCTTAATACAGCATCATTTTTAAAAGTCCCACCTTGAGCAAGAATGGTATTTCCAAGACTATTAAAATTAGAAACTCTTACAACTTTTGTGAATACATTTTCTATTACAGACCTACAAAGCCCAGCCATAATATCCTCTACAGAACGTCCATTTTTTTGTTCAGTAATTATAGAACTATTCATAAATACAGTACATCTAGAACCTAATTTTGAAGGATTTTTCGATTTAAATGCCAATTTTGAAATCTCTTCTACAGGAATTTTTAATGCTTTTGAGTAAGTTTCAATAAAAGAACCACAACCTGCAGAACAAGCTTCATTTAATACAATACCTGTAACAATTTTATTTTTTATGTTAATGGCTTTCATATCTTGCCCACCAATATCAAGAATAAACGATACATCAGGTGCATATTTAAAAGCTGCTTCTGCATGAGCTACTGTTTCAACTATATGATAATCCGCTTTAAATGCTTTGGCAAAAAGAAGTTCTCCATATCCAGTAGTTCCAACTCCTTTTACTGTTAAATTAACCCCCATTTTATCATAATAATCTTTTATTTCTAAAAGACCATTTTTCACAACATCAATTGGTTCTCCTGCGTTATTTGAATAAAATTTATTAATAATATTTTCATCTTCATCTATTAATACAAACTTACTTGTAGTAGAGCCTGCATCTATTCCAATATAAATATTTATATTTTCACCTTTATTATATTGCTTTGGCTCAAATTTTTCTACTTTATGTCTTTTGAAAAATTCTTCTTCTTCTTTTGTAGATTCAAAAAAATTCTCATTTTTTTCCACTTTATATTTATAATTTTTTTTATATTCTGAAAGTTTCTTTATAATCTCTGATAAATTATGAATTTCTTTTTTATCTTCAAATATTGTACCTATTGATAACGCTGCCCCTGCTGCTACAATAATTTCAGGATTTTCAGGGATTATAATTTCATTTTCATTTAATCCAAGTCTTTCTTTAAATACAGATATTAATTCAGTGTTAAATGTAAGTGGACCACCTTCAAAAATTACAGGTTTTACTATTTCTGCTCCTTGTGCTAATCCACCTATTGTTTGTTTTGCTATTGCATGAAAAGATGATAAAGCTATATCACTTTTTGGTACTCCTTGATTTAATAACGGTTGAATATCTGTTTTAGCAAATACTCCACATCTGCCAGAAATATCATAAAGAGTAGTTGATTTTTTTGCCAAATCATTAAATTCTTCAACTCCTACATTTAATATTTCAGCAATTTGGTCTATAAATGCACCTGTCCCACCTGCACAACTTCCATTCATTCTCATATCTGATGCAATTAATTTATCAGTTTTTTCATCATGATGAAAAAATATAACTTTCGCATCTTGCCCTCCAAGCTCTATTGCTGTCCTTGCATTTGGATAATAATTACCAATAGCTATAGCATTTGCCACTACTTCTTGCACAAAAAACAGACCTGTATAATCTGCAATAAAACTTCCACCACTTCCACATACTGCTATTTCAAAATTGCTGTTTTTATATTTTTTATCTATTTCTTTTAAAAGTTCTAAAATAGTTTCTGACTGTTTTGCATTATGTCTTAAATATTTAGAATAAACTATTTTTTTTGTAATTGGATCTAATACAACAGTTTTTACAGTTGTAGATCCTACATCTATTCCTAACCAATAATTATTCATTTTACCTCCAAAAATTAAAAATATTCTTTTAAAATTTTCATTAAATTTTCTTCAAATAACTGATCATCTTTTCTCTCTCTTTTTTTAGGACCTTTTGTCCTTTTTCCTGCATTCCTCATTTTTTGTCCCATATGTCGTTGAAACATTAAAGATTCAATATTAAATTTAGTATACCGCATCCCTTTTGGATGAATTACTGCATAAACTTTTTCAATTAGTATTGTAGCTAATCCATAATCTTGTGTTATGATTATATCCTCATTTTTAGATATTTTAACTATTTCCAAATCCACAGAATCTTTTCCTTTATCAACCTTTATTACTTTAAAATCTCCAGTTAATTCATGTGCATTATCAATTACCATTATTAACTCTAATTCATATTTTTTAGCTAATTGTTCACAAATTAATTTTGCATTTTTAGGTGTCGCATCTGCATCAATTATTATTCTCATCTTTTTCTCCTTTAAGAATCAGATCTGTTAATGCTATCTGTTTTCAATATTTTTTTATTATATTTAATCACAACCTGACTTAAAATGTCAATTATTTTTGCTATAATATTATTATTATAATTTTTCACTAGATAAAAAATAAGCTACGCTTCATTTGTTAAAACATAAATGTTTTTCAAAATTTTTGGTTTCTGAAAACTTTTTCTTTGAAAAATCGCATATTTCAAAAAAACGGCGTAGCTTATTTCCCAAATAAATTTATACTTTCATATTAAATTAAAAAAATATTTGACAGACAAAATATAAAAATGTATACTTTAAATCTAAACATATAAAAAAATCAAATATCCAAAAATATAAAAGGAGATAATTATGTATCCATTAAAATTCGAAAAAGTGTTTAAAGAAAAAGTTTGGGGTGGAAGAAATTTTGAATCTATATTAAATATTAAATTAAAATCAAATAAAAAAATTGGGGAATCTTGGGAAGTTTCAACTCATAAAAATGGAATATCTATTGTTTCAAGTGGAATCTACAAAGGAAAAACTCTACAAGAATTGATTAATCAATATGGAGAATCTATTGTTGGAAAAAAAGTATATACAAAATTTAAAAATAAATTTCCGCTTTTAATAAAATACCTAGATATAAATGATAAACTCTCTGTACAAGTTCATCCAAATGACAAATATGCTTTGGAAAATGAAGGAGAATTCGGAAAATCTGAATGTTGGTATGTTATTGATGCTTCTAAAGATGCAAAATTAATATTAGGAATAAAAGAAAATATTTCAAAAGAAATATTTCATAAGAAAGTCCAAAAAAACGATTTTTCAGAATTATTTAATGAAATACCTGTAAAAAAGGGTGATTTTATAAATATCTCTCCAGGACTTGTTCACGCTTCAACAGAAGGTTCTATTTTAATTTGTGAGATACAACAAAATTCAGATACTACTTATAGAATTTATGATTTTGACAGAGTTGTAGATGGTAAGCTAAGACCACTACATATAGATAAAGCTTTAGAAGTTATTAATTTTGGATTAAAGCCTGAAATAACTGAAGAAAAATATAGAGAAAATATAAAAATCAATGAAACAAACATTCAAAATCTAATAAGAAATGAATATTTTAACGTAGATAAATTAGACATAAAAAACAAGTATTCTTATAATTTAAAAGATAGTTTTTCTATTTTATCAATTATTGATGGCGCAGGACAATTAATTTATAATTCTGAAATATATAATATAAAAAAAGGAGAAACTTATTTTATTCCTGCTAACCTTAATATAGAAATAAACGGAAATTTAACAATTTTAAAAAGTTTTTTATAATTTTATATTTTTTTGAAAATAAAACAGAGGGAATATATATTCCCCCTGTTTTATTTTCATCTATTAATCTTTTTCTAACATTATATATCTGCTTGCATTTTTACCTTCTATATAAAATAATATTCCATCACCTTTTTTAGTTTTTTTATATTTTCCCATTATTTGATTAACGTTAGTTATTGTATTATTATTTACCTCTACAATTATATCTCCTGGTCTAACTCCATAACTATAAGCTTGTGAGTCATATGAAACTTCTAAAACTATTACCCCTTTTGTATTTTTATCTAAATTAAATTGTTTTATCACATTGTTATCTATATTTTTTATTTTCATTCCCATTAATTCTTGTTCTTCAGATGCTAATCCATTTCCATTATTAGCTTTTTTTCCAAGTTTTACTCTAATATTTATTTTTTTTCTATTTCTTAATATTCTTAAATCAACTTTTGTTCCAGGTGCAGCTGCTCCAATTTTATTTCTCAAATCATTGTAATCTTTTACTTTTTCTCCATTAATTTGTAAAACTATATCCCCTCTTTTTAATCCTGCTTTTTCAGCTGGCGTTCCTTTTAATACCTCACCAATTAATGCTCCTTTTGTATCTTTTAATCCAAATTTTTCAGCCATTTTATCATTAAGAGGTTGAATAGAAACTCCAAGCCATCCTCTCTCTACTTTTCCATTTTTTATCAATGAATTCTTTATTGGTTTTACCATATCTATAGGAATTGCAAATCCTATTCCCATATTCCCACCGCTTTTAGAAAGAATTGCTGTATTTATACCAATAACATTTCCATTAATATCTACTAATGGACCTCCGCTATTTCCTGGATTAATCGAAGCATCTGTTTGAATAAAATTTTCATAATTTTCTATTCCCATTCCAGAACGTCCTTTTGCACTTATGATTCCAACTGTCATTGTATTATTCAATCCAAATGGGTTTCCTATTGCAATTGCCCATTGCCCAACTTCCAATTTTGATGAATTACCTAAAGTTAAATATTTAAATTTTTTATTTGACTTTATTTTTAATATTGCAATATCTGTATCTTTGTCTGTTCCTATTAGTTTAGCAGAATAAGTTGATTTGTCATTTAAAGTAACTTTTATTTTATCTGCTCCATCAACTACATGATTATTTGTAACAATATATCCATCCTCTGAAATGATAAATCCTGACCCTAATGCAGTTTGCTTTCTTTTAATCTCTCTTGGTTCTCTTCTTTGATTATTTCTACCAAAAAATTGATCATTAAATAAATCTTCAAATGGATCATAATATCTTTGTTTTATAACTTTTTCAGTACTAATATTTACCACTGCTGGCATAACTTTCTTTGATACTTCTGTAAATGCTTTCTGATCGTCAAATACATTTGCAAAACTTGAAATTGATAAAATTGTAAAAACTAACATAAAACTCATAACTTTTTTCATGATAATCGCCTCCATATTTTTTTATTTTTTTAGATCATAATAGAAAAATAAGCTACGCTTTAATCTGGTAAAAGATAAACGTTTTTCTAAATACTTATTTTTTATGATCTCTTTATTTATAAGGTAAATAAACAAACTATAAACTATATGTTAGGGAGGGGAAGCCACTATGAAGGCTTCCTCTAAAAGGAGGTAAAATACGTTAAAATAGGGTGTTTTTTAACGTATATAAAACTCAAAAAAATGCTCTTATATAAAATATTAATTTATATTCTTTTTTTTCTTTTTTTTATCCTCTTTTCAATAACATTATACTATATGATTATTAAATTAAAATTAAATTAAAATTAAAATTTTTTAATCTATTCCTAAATTAAAATAGAAGAGCCGGGATTTCCCGACTCTTCTATTTTAATGTGTTATTCTCGAGGGCTTATTTGCAGTTAATTGGTCTGCTTGCCTTACTTTTCGTCTCTATCTTTTTATACCAGTGAGCACTAATCTGGTCGTCTCTGCCCTCTATTAATAATATACTTCATAAAACTACAAAAATCAACCTTTTTTTTAATTTCTTTCAGCTTTTTTTAATTTTTTATCTTCATACATTCTATTATCTGCAATTTCTATTATTTTATAAGCACTCATCTCTCTGTTTTCATCTAATGATGCAATACCATAACTAAGACTTACTTTAAAGTCAAATTTACCACTTCTATTTTTCCTTTCTTTATTTTCCAAGACTCTATTCCAAAATTTTTCGCTATCCACTAAATCACAATTTACTAATATCACTAGAAATTCATCTCCGCCCAATCTACAAACTATATCTGATTCTCTACTGCTTTCTTTTAAAATATCTGCTGTAATTTTTATTAATTTATCTCCATTTTTATGCCCTAAAGAATCATTAATTTTTTTTAAGCCATTTACATCAATAAATATAACAATTAGATTATTATTATTTCTTTTGGCCATTTGTAGATTTTTTTCTAACATTTCTATTCCGATTCTACGATTATATAATCCAGTAAGCTCATCAAAAGTAGCATATCTTTTTATCTCATTTTCAATTAGTTTTTTTTCAGTTATATCTGTTCCTACAAGTAAAACTCTATATTTGTCCCCTTCTTCTATTAAAAGAAAATTTGAAGGTTTTATAATTAAATATTTTATATCTCCATTTTTAGCTTTTAACATTACCTCTGTTTCTTTTGACCCTGTTCCTAAAAAAATATTATCTATTATATTTTTTATTTTTATATTATTTTCTTCATCAAAAGAAGATAATATACTTTCACCTACTATTTCCTCTCTATTATATCCAATAATCTTTTCTGCCGCTTTATTCACTTCTCTTATACAATAATTTTCATCAACCATAATATGGATTACTGTACTTTCTTCAAAAAGTGCTCTATATTTTTCATTTCCTAACAAAATTTCCATATTCATATTTTGTATTTCTAAAATCATTTTGTTAATTGAATCAGCCAATACTTTAAATTCTCCTGATCCTTTTATTCTTATTTTTTCTTTAAATTTATCTAATGGTAAATTCTCCAATTGTTTTTTTAAACTTTCTATCTCTTTTATTGCAGAATGATAAACATTCATTCCTACTATAATAAAAAATATAATATAAATTACTACACTAAACAATATAGATATTTTTAAAATTTTAAGAATAATTACTCCAATCCATCTTTTACTTTTAATTCTTAAATTAATTTTATTTTTTCCAAAAGATCCTACTGTTTTTTCCGCCAATATATATTTATTATTTGGATTTAATATTAAATTTTTTAACTTTTTATTGGAAATTAAAAATTTAACTTCTACTCCGGCTCTTTCAGAAATATTTTTATAATGTTTAGAATCCAAAGAAAAACCCATCATTAAATATCCATTGAAAGGTTTTTCTTCATTAGTATCAAAAACTTTGCTATATGACACCATTACAACTTTATTATTGTTTATTCCAAGAAATTTTTTATTTTTGTTATCATCTATTTCTTTTATAAAATTATTTTTAAAAGGAATAATTTTATTTGTTTTATAATCATATTTTGCAGAATAAATTTCTTTTTTGTTTTTATTTAAAATAGTTATAAATTCTACACCTGTATTTGTAAAAGTTGTATCATTAATATTAGATTTTATATATTCAATATTTTGATTTTGTATAAATTGATAAGTATCATCCCAAATTGACCAATCAAGCACAAGCTTTTGAATATTTGATAACTCTTCATTTATATTTTTTTCTGCTCTATTAAATTGCTCTTTAACATAATTACTCTCTATTTTTAAAAGTTTTGGTTTTAAAAAATAATTTGTTCCTATTGCCTGAATAATAATGACTACTAAAAAAGTTAAAAATAATCCTAGAAAAATTTTATTTCTTAATTTCATTTTTTTTAGCTCCTTTTTTGTTTTTAGATCCTTTTTTGCCTTATCAATTTATTATACTATATATATGACTATTTTCCTTTATTTTTTAGTATTATAAAAAACAAACTATATTTTATTCCGTAAATAGCGTAGCTTATTTTCTGAATAAATTTATACTTTTCTAACATAAAAAAAAAGCTCTATAGATTTTATTTTCTATAGAGCTTTTTATTATTACTTTATTTCTTTCACATCATATCCTGCTTCATCAATAGCATCAATTATAATTTTATCTGCTATATCTATATTAATATCTATCACTGCTTTCCCAATTTCTACATTGTCTATTTTTACTCCATCTAGTTCACTAAGAGCCTCTTTTACATGCGTTACACAATGCCCACAACTCATCCCATCAATTAATATTGTCTTTTTCATTTTTATCCTCCCTATTCTTCTATTTTTTATTTGAAGGTTTAAATCCCCTCAATCTCAAAGCATTAATCACAACTGAAACTGAACTAAATGCCATTGCTGCTCCTGCTATCATTGGATTTAATTTTGGACCTCCAAAAGCATATAAAACCCCTGCTGCAATTGGTATTCCAAAAGTATTATATCCAAATGCCCAAAAAAGATTTTGTTTTATATTTCTAATTGTTGCTTTACTAAGTTCAATTGCTGTTGCTACATCATTTATATTACTTCTCATTAAAATTATATCAGCTGATTCAATAGCTACATCTGTTCCATTTCCTATAGCTATTCCAATGTTAGCTTGAGCTAATGCTGGAGCATCATTAATTCCATCTCCAACCATTGCTACGATTTTATTTTCACTTTGCAATTTTTTTATTTCATTAGATTTATCATTTGGCAATACTTCTGATAAAACAATATTAATTCCCAATTTTTTAGCAATTGCTGTTGCTGTTCTTTTATTATCTCCTGTTATCATAGCTATATCTAAATTTAATTCTTTTAATCTTTTTATAGCACTATAGCTTGATTCTTTTATTGTGTCTGCTACTGCAATTATTCCTTCTAATCTATTATTTACAGATATATACATTGGAGTTTTTCCTTCATTTGATAATTTTAAACTTATATTATCATTCTTCAAATCTATTTTATTATCTTCTAACAACTTTTTGTTTCCAATTAATATCTCTTTTTCATCTATTATAGTTTTTATTCCATGCCCTGGTTCAGCTAAAAATTTATCTACTTTTTTTAATATTATTTTTCTTTCCTCGGCTAGATTTACAATTGCTTCTCCTAATGGATGTTCAGATTTTTTTTCAGAAGATGCTGCTAAATTTAAAATTTCTTCTTCTGAAATTTCTCCTAATTTTATAACATCCGTTACTTTAGGTTTTCCTTCTGTAAGAGTTCCTGTTTTATCAAATACTATTGTATCAATTTTTAATGCTGTTTCTAATGCTTCTCCATTTTTAATTAATATCCCATATTCTGCTCCTTTTCCGGTCCCTACCATTATTGCTGTTGGCGTTGCAAGGCCTAATGCACATGGACAAGCTATTACCAATACCGCAATAGTTATTGTCAACGAAAAAACAAATGTAGCTCCTGTCAAATACCAAATCAATCCTGATATAATCGCAATTGAAATTACAATTGGTACAAAATACCCTGCCACAATATCAGCTAATTTAGCAATAGGTGCTTTTGAACCTTGTGCCTCTTCTACTAATTTTATAATTTGAGATAACACTGTATCTTTTCCAACTTTTGTTACTTTAAATTTAACAGATCCATTTTTATTAATAGAACCTCCGATTACTTTATCCCCAATTTTTTTCTCTACAGGAATACTTTCTCCAGTCAACATTGATTCATCTATATATGTATCTCCTTCTATTATCATCCCATCTACCGGTATCTTTTCTCCTGGCTTTACTATTACTATATCTCCTTCTTCTACTTCTTCAATTGGAATATCTATCTCTTTCCCATCTTGAAATACTAAAGCAGTTTTAGGCTGCAATCCAACCAGTTTTTTTATGGCATCAGACGTTTTACCTTTTGAAACTATTTCTAAATATTTACCTAAAAGTATAAAGGATATTATTATTCCTGCTGTTTCAAAATACAAATCTTTTGTAAAAGATAATTTTCCAAAATAGATTTGTATAATTGCATATACTCCATATAAAAATGCTGCTCCTGTTCCAAGTGCCACTAAAGAATCCATATTTGGTGATAATGTAAATAAATTTCTAAATCCTGCTGTATAAAATTTATATCCTGCTATCAACACTGGAATTACTAAAAACAGTTGTGCAAAAGCAAAATTTAACGGGTGACTACCAGGAGTTATTATTTCTGGCAAATAAAATCCAAACATATGTCCCATTGCTATATATAATAATGGTATTGAAAAAACAGAGGAAACAATAAATTTTATAAGAAAAATTTTTCTCTCTTTTTCATGTCTCTTTTTTTCAAAATCTACATCATTTTCTTTTTCAATTTTTAAAGGTATATATCCAGCTTTTTTTATTATATTTTTTATTTCTGAAACTCTTGTTTTAGAAGCATCATATTTTATAAATGCTTTTTCATTTGCAAAATTCACACTAATATTCACTACTCCATCTATTTTAGAAACTTTTTTCTCAATAGTTTTTGAGCACGCAGTGCACGTCATCCCTTCTATTGGTATAATTATCTCTTTTTCCTCTTTTTTTTCTTCTAAATCATATCCAGCTTTTTTTACAATTTCTTTTATTCTTTCAGTTTCTATTAAATTTTCATCAAATTTTACAACCAATTTTTCATTTGCAAAATTCACACCAGCAGCTTCTACTCCAACTGTTTTTAAAAGTCTTCTTTCTATTGTTTTTGCACAAGCTGTGCAGGTCATACCAATTACCTCAAATTCTTTTTTTTTAGTTTCCATTTTTATCTACATCCTCTCTTTTTCCCTTTACTTCCGTTTTCATTTCCCTCTTCTTTATTCATATTACAACAATCTAATTTTTCTGTCCCTAAGTTTTTATTATTCTCACTTCCTAAATATTTCAATAAATTTAATACTTTTCTATTTATAATCTCTTTAATTTTCATATAGCCCCCCTCCCTATATTTATAGTATACTATTTTTTATATAAAAAATCAACAATTATTTTTCTTGTTTTTTTCTTTCTTATAATATATAATAATTCATTGAGGTGAACTTTATGAAAATTAAATCTAAATTTTTTATACTTAATACTATTTTTTTACTTATTTTTATTTTTTTGATCTATTTTTTTTATTGCTATCAAAAAAATAAAATTTATAATAAAACTTTAAATACACTAAAAAAAGATAATAATGTTATTAATGAATTAATCCAAGGTAGTCTTGATGTTTCTATAAAAAGTTACTTAAGAGGTATTGCCGAAAAAAATAGAGATATTACAGTTAAATTATATAATAATTTTAAAAATAATATTATTACAGAACAAGAAGCTAAAAAAAGGTTATTTGAACTTTTCTTTTCTCAAAAAATTGCAGATTCTGGATATATTTATATTGTTAATTCCAAAGGAGATTTAGTTTATCATCCTTCTAAATTTTTTAATCATAAAAATTTAAAAAATTATGATTTTATAAAAAGACAAATTAATCATAAAAATGGATTTATAAAATATAAATTTGCAAGTTATGACTATCAAAGACCAGAAAATAAAGTTTTATATATGGCCTATTTTAAACCTTGGGATTGGATTATTTCAGTTTCTGCTAAAAGAAATGAACTAAAATCTCTTATAAATATTAACGATTTTAGAAATCAGATTTTAGCTCTTAAATTTGGAAAAACTGGATATTCTTATGTTATAGATTCTAAAGGAAATCTTATTATTCATCCCTATTTACAAGGAACAAATATCCTTAACGCCAAAGATGAAAAAAACCATTACTTTATAAAAGAAGTGGTTAAAAATAAAAATGGAATTATTAAATATCCTTGGAAAAATAAAAAAAATAAAAAAACTTCGTATAAATTAGTAGTTTACTCCTATATTCCATCTATGGACTGGATTATAGCTTCTGGAGGATATTTTAATGAATTTAATGATGAATTAAACTCCTTTCAATTGTTAATACTTTTGATAATAACTATATATATATTAAATATTATTATTATTAATTTACTTTTAAATAGAATTATGTTTAGACCTCTTAAAGAATTTTTAAATAAAATAAAAAACATTAATATTTCAAAAAAATATTTACCACTTAAAATTCATTCTAAAAGTGAAATTGGATTATTAAGTGTAGAGTTTAATCGAATGATAATTCGAATAAAAAATCATACTAAAAATTTAGAATCTTTGGTTTTAGAAAAAACGAAAGATTTACACAGAGCAAATTCAAATTTAAAAAAGATTAACCAACAATTAAATGAAAAAAATAATGTTTTATTTAAAACAGCTACCACTGATAAATTAACAGGAATATATAATCGTTCCTACCTAATAAACGCTTTCGAAAAAGAGTTTGCTAAATGCAAAAGACACAATATAAATTTATCATGTATTATGATTGATATTGATTTTTTTAAAAATGTAAATGATACTTATGGACATTTAACAGGAGATTTTGTTTTAGAAAATACAGCAAAAAATATACACGATAGTTTAAGAAAAGAGGATATTTTTGGAAGATATGGTGGAGAAGAATTTTTAGTAATATTACCAAATACATCTATTGAACAAGCTGAAAATGTAGCTGAAAAAATAAGAAAGAATATTGAAAGAACTAAATACAGTAATAATAATAATTCTTTAAATGTAACTTTAAGCCTTGGTGTTTCAAATATTTTTATTGATAATCCTAAAAATATTGATAATATGATATTAAATTCTGATATTGCTTTATATGAATCTAAAAATAGTGGTAGAAATAAAACTACTGTTTATACAAAGAAAGAAGAGGTATGATAACCATATCTCTTCTTTCTTTTAATTATTTTATCTCTAAAAAATAAATTTGTTATAAAAACAGTTAAAGAACTGCGTGTTTTAAAACCGCTTCTAATCCAATCCTATTTTACATTTATGATCTTTTTCTTGTTCCTCTTCTTTAAACATTGTCTGTTTTCTCATTAATCCATCAAAATCAACTAAAAATCCATCAAAATCTGGTCCATCTACACATGCAAATTTTGTTTCTTCTCCTATTTTTACTCTGCATCCTCCACACATTCCAGTTCCGTCAATCATAATTGGATTTAAAGATACAGATGTTGGAATATTTAATTTTTTTGTTATTTCCACTACTGCTTTCATCATAATTACTGGTCCAATTGTTATTATTTCATCATATTTTTCACCATTTTTTATTAATTCATTTAATACATCAGTTACAAATCCTTTAGTTCCTTCACTACCATCATTTGTTGCAAAATAAATATTTTCACTAATTTTTCTAAATTCATCTTCTAATATAATATTTTCTTTACTTCTGCCACCTATAATTATATCTGTTTTTACTCCTAATTCATTTAATTTTCTAATTTGAGGATATAGTGGAGCTGCTCCAACGCCACCTGCTATTCCTAAAACTCTATTTTTCTTTTCTAATTTAGTAGCTTTCCCAAGTGGTCCTGCTACATCACTTATAAAATCGCCTTTATTTTTTTCACTTAATAATTTTGTAGTATATCCTACAACTTGATAAATTAATGTTACTGTTTTATCTTCTCTATTATAATCAGCAATTGTAAGAGGAATCCTTTCTCCATCTTCTTCTACTCTTATTATTACAAATTGACCAGGTTCACATTTTCTTGCTACAAAAGGTGCTTCTACTACTATTTTTTCTACTACACTATTCAATATCTCTTTTTCTATTATTTTATGCATATTATCCATCTCCTATTTTAACTTTTAAACTATTATATCATATATTATATCTTATTTAAACTATTTTTAATATTTAAGAATACCTTGAAAAATTTTAATCATTTAGTGCTTTGACCACAAAAAATATTTAGTTTTCTTTTCATCTACTATATATTGTGTTCGAACGTTGCAACGAAACTATATATAGTAGATAAAAATTTAGAAAACTACTTTTTATGTTCTAATCATTTAGTGCTTTTTAGATTTCTCTTAGTTTTTTATACTTTTTCCTCTCATATAATCTATATTTACTTTTAACTTACCATTCACGTCATATCCTACTTCTGTTAATTTTGTTTTATTTAATTTCAAATTTATAGTTCCAATTTTATAATTGTTTAAATATACTTGTATCTCCCCCTTACCCATTATAAATTCAAAAATATTCCAATCATTTATGTTTACCGCCTCTGTTTTAGTCCAGTCTAAAATAGTGCTTGTTTTATCTCCTTCATCTTCAAATATAGTAACTTCTCCTAAATTATCTATTTCAAAATAAGCCTGTCTTTTATTGCTTAATCCAAAATATATTCCGAAACCTTCATCTGTGTTTCCTTTTTCATATCTAATACTAGTTTCTCCTAAATAAGTTTTATCATCTTTAAAGTCAAATTTCTTATAGATTTGAAAAGAAGAATCTTCATCTTTATGATCAATATTATAATAACCATTTGCTACTTTTACTTCTATTTCTTTGTTTTTTTCTTCATACCATTTGTACTTATTATTATCAAATTCATCATTAATATTAAAATTCTTTACCTCAGATAATTCATTTGATTTCAAAGCTGGAAGGTTTTTACATCCTAAAATAGTTGTTGCCAAAACTAATACTGTTAAAAATTTCATTCTTTTTTTCATTCACTTCATCTCCTATTTTATTTTTTTATTTAACCTGAAAGTATAAATGTATTCAGAAAATAAGTTATGCTTTTTTTGAAATATACGATTTTTAAAAGTGAGATTTTTCAGAAGCCAAAAATTCAGAAAAACATTTATGCTTTATCAGATTAAAAACGTAGCTTGTTTTTTATTTACTAGGAAAGTATAAATTTGTCTAGAAAATAAGCTACGCCATTTTTTTGAAATATGCGATTTTTCAAAGCAAAATTTTTCAGAAGCCAAAAATTTTGAAAAACATTTATGTTCTACCAGATGAAGCGTAGCTTATTTTTTTATTTAAAAAATATTTTCAAATTTTATCAATTTCCCCTGCAAACATTTTTTTTACAATTTCTGTATATTCTCCATTTTCTTTATTTATATATAATGGTTGTTCTATTATAATTCCCTCTTTTGAATTTTTTTTACCTTCTATCAAAACAATTTTAGAATTTTTATTTTTTGTAGTATAACAAAACTTTATCCTTTTGGGTTCTATTTTGTTTTTTTTCATTATATTTAATATTTCATAAAATCTTTCAGCTCTATGAACAATTGCAAAATAGCCCATATTTCTTAATAATTTCCCTGAAATAAAGATAATTTCTTCAAGAGTTATAGCTATTTCGTGTCTTGCTATACTTAATTGGTCTAAATTATTTATATCTGAATTTTTGAAAAATGGAGGGTTAGAAATTACTGCATCTTGACTTTGTTCTTTTAGATGTTTTTTCCAGTTTTTCATATCATCGTGTATTATTTCTATTCTGTTTTCCAAATTGTTTATATTTATATTTTTTTTTGCTAATTCATAAGAATCTTTTAATATTTCTATTCCTGTTATTTTTGCACTTGTTCTTTTAGATAATAGTAAAGATACTGCTCCATTCCCAAATCCTAATTCTGTTATATTTTTAAGTTTTCTATTGATTGTTAAAAAATTTGCTAAAAGCACTGAGTCAATAGAAAAATTAAAATGATCATTTTTTTGAAATATTTTCATATTAGGTATATCTAAAAAATCTATTAAAACTTCTTCCCCATTTTTTTTCATTAAAAGTCCTTTCTTTTTTCTGTTTATAAAAAGTGTCGCGGCGACACTTTTTATAAACACTAATAATATTTAATTGTATTTTCTAAAACGATAGTATAGTTGAAGTTTTATTATTAAATAATATTTTTTCATATAATTTTCAATAGTATATCATATATTTTTAATAAATAAAATATGTTTTTTTAATTTTAATTAATATTTACACTTGTTTTAGAAAGTATAATTGATATATTTTACTAAGAATTCTTTCATCTAATATCTATATATAAGTATAATTTTATTTTGAAAATATGTTACACTGTTTTTTTAGTATATGATTTTTCAGAAATTAAAGATTTAGAAAAATATTTATGTTTTATCAGATAAATATTAGTTTATTTTTTTGTCTATTAGGAAAGTATAAACTTAATCAGAAAATAAGCTACACTTTTGGGGAAAAATATGCAATTTTTTAAATCTGAATTTTTAATTATGATTATTATAATTGATTTTTTTCTAAAATAAGAATATAGCTATTAATATAAAGAATCATATAGATGATGTTATAATGTATAATGTATAATGTAGTGAAAGTTAGAATTTTTTTTATTTTATATTTTGCTTGCAATTTTTCAATGGTTGAGCTATAATTAGTTAATTAATTTTCTAAAATCTTGGTATAGTTATATTATAAGCTTTATTTTATAACGGTTTTAGAGTTTCTAATATGAGTGTAATGGTTTGAATCTATTAATTAAACTAACATAATTTTTTTTTATTAGTTTGTTTTTCTAAAATATTAGTAATGTCTAAAAAAGCTTTTATTTTAAGGGGATATATAAATTCTAAAATAAGAGTAATGTTTTTATAAACCTTTAAATATACTCTCATATTAGAAAATTAATAATATTTAATTTTCTAATATGAGAGTATATTTTTTATGAAGAGGCTATTTTATTAGGTTTGTTATCTTAAATTAGTTTTTCTAAAATGAAGATACTGATATTTTTATTGTTTTTTTATATAATAGAAAAATATAAATTTATTAAAAAAATAAGCTATTCTATCTTTGTAACACCTGATTTTTCAAAGGAAAATTTTTAAGCAATTAAAAATTTAGAAAAACGTTTATGCTTTACTATAAGAAGTGTAGCTTATTTTTTAAACAAATTTATTTGAAATTTAATTTTCTAAAATGATTATACAGTTTTTATAACCGTTATTTTTTAAGGATTTTAAAAATTCTAAAATAAAGATACTGTTGTTTAGTTTTATAAAACATAGTGGTTTTGCCATAATTTTTTTATAAAAAAATTTCTAAAATTATTGTAATGGGGTGTTTTAA